>NZ_JBEYFS010000211.1:0-20993 GCF_040634475.1 Streptomyces sp. NPDC007095 | reverse complement strand
GGTCACCCTGGTGCTGCATCAGCAGATCGTGCATCTTCCAGTACTCGTCCTGCGGCGCCGGGGGCAGGAGGGCCGGCTCGATGCCCGCCGCCGCCAGGCCGGAGGGGGCGGTCTCGGCGAGCGGCACGCCGTAGCGGGCCAGACGCAGCGGCATCAGCGACTCCACCGGGGCCTTGCGGCGCCAGGCGCGGCCGAAGCGGGAGCGCAGGCGGGCCTGGTAGACGAGACGTTCCTGCTCCAGTTTGATGACCTGCTCGTAGGAGCGCAGTTCCCACAGCTTCATTCGGCGCCACAGGAGGAAGGTGGGGACCGGCGAGAGCATCCAGCGGGTGAGGCGGACGCCCTCCATGTGCTTGTCGGCGGTGATGTCCGCGATCCGGCCGATCGCGTGCCGGGCCGCCTCGACGGAGACCACGAACAGGACCGGGATGACGGCGTGCATGCCGACGCCCAGCGGGTCCGGCCAGGCCGCCGCGCCGTTGAAGGCGATCGTCGCGACCGTCAGCAGCCACGCCGTCTGGCGCAGCAGCGGGAAGGGGATGCGGATCCAGGTCAGCAGGAGGTCCAGGGCGAGCAGGACGCAGATGCCCGCGTCGATGCCGATCGGGAAGACGTACGCGAAGTTCCCGAAGCCCTTCTTGAGGGCCAGCTCGCGTACGGCCGCGTACGAACCGGCGAAGCCGATACCCGCGATGACGAGCGCACCGGCGACGACCACACCGATGAGAATCCGGTGCATTCGTGTGAGCTGGATTGGCGCGGCCACCTGTACTCCCCTCTCCTTGCGTGTTGTTGCGCGCAACAGGGTGGCACATGTGTACGGCGCACGGGCGGCCGGTATGGCAGGAGCCCGGCCCGCGAGGCGACCGGGCTCCGTCAAATGCCCTGCTGGGCAGGCGATTTGCGGGCCGAAGCCCGTTGAATCTCAGTACTTCTCGAATGTCAGTTCTTCTTGGTGGCCGACGCCGAGGGCTTGGAGCCGGCCGACGCCGACGGGGAAGCCGACTTTGACGGGCTCGCCGACTTGGAGGGGGAGGCCGGCTGCGACGGGGCGGTGGTCGCCCGGCTGCCGTCCTGGTTCGCGGAGGCCACCGCGGCCACCACCTCCTTGGCGGCCTTCTCCGCGGCCTTCGTCAGGTCGTCCGCGCTGGGGGCCTTGTCGCCGGCGAGACCGGCGCCGTTGTAGTCGAGTGTGATGACGACGTTCTCGACGCGCGTCACGACCGTCTGCTGCTTGAAGGAGCCTTCCTTCTTCTTCAGGCCGTAGCGCACCGCCGTCGACGCGTCGCCGATCCCGGAGACCGGCTCCGACCGGGCGCCCGTCGCACCGGTCACCGTCTGCGCGTCCTTGACCTGCTTGTCGTAGTAGGTCTGCGCGAGCTGGTTGCCCTCGCCGCGGGTTGCGTCCGAGTCGAAACGCAGCAGGGACACGTTCAGCCAGCGGAACTGGGAACCCTTGACGCCCTTGTTGTCGAGGCTGTTCCAGGAGCAGCTGCTGCGGTCCTTCGCGTCGTCCGACTTGCCCGACTTGGCAGACTTCACGCCCTTCGGTACGAGTTCGCCCAGTGTGTTCTTCGAGAACACCGAGCAAGGGGCCGGCAGCGTCGCGTACGCGGCCGGCTTGACGGCGTCCGCGGAGGTGCTCGGGGACGCGGAAGAGGTCGCGGCGGTGCCCTTCTGGGCGGCGTTGTCGGCGCTCGAACCCGATCCCGAGCCGGAGCCGGAGTCCGAGGAACAACCGGCGGCGGCGAGCACCACCGGGACGGCGGCTGCGCTGACAAGGATGCGGGTGAGTCGCGGGGCTCGGCCTACTCGCTGTGCTGGTCGGTGCATGGTTCCTTCACTCGTGGCGCTCGTGGTGCGACCGCACATGGCAGGTGCGACCGGTCGGGTCCGAGGGGCCACGGTACGCGGTGAGGCAGCGATGCGTTTCCTGTTCGAGGGGTTCGCGTGGGGTACCCCCGCGCCCCGGCGGACCCGTCAGCCGTTGAACCGGTCGACGAGCTTCTGCGCCAGATTCCGGGCCTTGTCCTGCATTTCCTTGCTGTCCGGGGTGCCGGTGGAAGCGGTCGGCTGCTCGGCGTACTCGATCCTCACGATCACGTTGGACGTGCGGAACACCACAGTCACGGTGCGCTGCTGGGCCGTCGAAGACGCGGAGTTGAGCTTGTCGTCGAGGAACGCCTCGTCGCCCAGGCCGCTGAGCTTGCGGGGCTGGAGGTCGGCGGGGGTCTCGCTCGCGCCGGCGGAGGTCGAGGCGGAGGCGGAGGAGGTGCCCGAGGAGGCGGGCGTGGAGGGGGTCGGCGAGGGGGTGGCGGTGGCGGAACCGGTGTCGGACGGCGTGGCCGAAGCGGAGGGCTCGGGGAGGTTCGCCGCGGTCTCCTCGGTCGCGTAGATGTCCTGGGCGCGGGAGTCGTCGCTCACCGCGTTGTCGTAGGAGACCACGCGCTCGAAGTCGACGCTGAGATGGTCGGTGGCGTCCGTGGAGTCCACCTTCCAGCCGCAGCCGACGCGGCGGTCGGTGTCGTAGGTGAGGGTGGCCTGGCCCTCGTACGCCTTGTCACGCTGGTTCTGGTCGGTGATCTGCTTGATGCCGGGCAGCAGGGAGTCGAGGCTGTCGTGGCTCACCGCGGCGCAGGCCTCCGGGAGCGTGCGGTACTTGCCCGGCTGGGCGGCCGGGGTGTTCGCGCTGACGTCGCCCGGCTTGGGGTCGGCCGCCGTGCCGTTGTTCGCCGAACCTCCGGTGCAGCCGGCCAGCAGGGCCGCGAGGAGCGCGGCGATGCCGGGGACGTACGCCTTCCGCTGCACGGTCGGGCTCCTCTCGACGGCTCCCGGGGCCTGTGGCCGGGAGCACTGTGGTGCTGTCCTGTGGTTATTCGGTTGCCGCGCGGGGGCGGCCCCTGCAGACAATGTGTATCGCACGCACAGCCGTGGACGCCGGTCCGTTGTCCCATACGTCGACCTTGGCGCAGGTTTTGCGTTCTATGACTTTTGTCGTTTTTCGGGGGAATGAGGATGTTATGTCGTACGTAGAGATACCGGGCGCCAAGGTGCCCATCCGCATGTGGACGGACCCGGCGTCGGTCGAGGACGTGGCTCTGCGCCAGCTCCAGAACGTGGCCACGCTCCCGTGGATCAAGGGGCTCGCCGTCATGCCGGACGTCCACTACGGCAAGGGTGCGACGGTCGGGTCGGTCATCGCCATGCGCGACGCGGTGTGTCCGGCGGCGGTGGGGGTCGATATCGGCTGCGGGATGTCCGCCGTCAAGACGTCGCTCACCGCCAATGATCTGCCGGGGGATCTTTCGCGGCTTCGGTCGAAGATCGAGGAGGCGATTCCGGTGGGGCGGGGGATGCATGACTCCCCGATGGAGCCGGGGAGCTTTCATGGGCTTGCGACTGCCGGGTGGGACGACTTCTGGGGGAGGTTCGATGGTATTGCGGAGGCGGTGAAGTTCCGTGAGGAGCGGGCGACCAAGCAGATGGGCACGCTCGGATCGGGAAATCACATGATCGAATTGTGTACCGATTCGGACGGGTCTGTGTGGCTCATGCTTCATTCCGGGTCGCGCAACATCGGCAAGGAACTGGCCGAGTACCACATCGGCGTCGCCCAGAAGCTCCCGCACAACCAGGGACTGGTCGACCGTGACCTCGCGGTCTTCGTGGCGGACACTCCGCAGATGGCGGCGTACCAGAACGACCTTTACTGGGCGCAGGAGTACGCGAAGTACAACCGAACGATCATGATGGCGCTCCTCAGGGACGTGGTCCGCAAGGAGTTCAGGAAGGCGAGAGTGACCTTCGAGCCGGAGGTCAGCTGCCATCACAACTACGTTAGCCGCGAGCGCTACGAGGGCATGGACCTGCTTGTCACGCGCAAGGGGGCCATCAGTGCCCGAGCCGGTGAGTTCGGCATCATTCCGGGCTCGATGGGGACCAGCTCGTACATCGTGAAGGGACTCGGCAACGAGAAGGCTTTCAACTCGGCGTCGCACGGCGCGGGTCGGCGCATGAGCCGCAACGCGGCCAAGCGTCGCTTCACGACAAAGGATCTGGAAGAGCAGACGCGGGGTGTGGAGTGCCGTAAGGATTCGGGCATCGTGGACGAGATCCCCGGGGCGTACAAGAACATCGAGCAGGTGATGGAGCAGCAGCGTGACCTTGTCGAGGTCGTGGCCAAGCTCAAGCAGTTTGTCTGCGTGAAGGGCTGATGCGGGCGCGCGACGGGGCCGGAGCCGATTCCGTTCCGGCCCCGTCGCGCAAGCGGTCAGTGATCGCTGCTGGGCAAGGGCACTTGGCCAGTGCGCATACGCCAGAGGCGGATGGAGCAGCTCTTCTCGGTTCGGCCGAGTTCGTGGCTGCCGCGGCGTGATTGTTCAGCCTCAGCAGGGCTCGATCCTCCGGCTCCGTCCAGCGGCGGCGGTCAGGCGCTACGCGCATGTCGGACGGACGTGCCCAGACGGCGAGCGAGTCGGCGGCGGTCTGCTTCCGCTGCAGGGACAGGCAGCCCGGATAGCGGAAATGCGCCCCCAGGGCTTGGGCTGCCTCCGTCCAGTAGAGGATGTCGTAGATGCCGTCGCGGGCATTGCGCTTGATGAGGCGCTCGACTCCCGTGATCTTCCTTGCGCAGAAGCACAGGTAGGCGCCGATGGCGGTGCCGGCTGTGGTCAGGGAGGTGAAGGGGAGCTCCTTACTCGTGTATCCCACTGAGCCATCTGCGTCGATGACACCGCGAAGGTAGTCACGGCGGGAGAACGGCACGCGTGGTGGCGTGATCGTTTTCGACTTGCGGCCGTAAGGCAGGCCGAGTTGATTGAGCTTCGTCCTGGCTTCGAGTGCGCACAGGGACCATGTTGCCGAGTGGTGGCTCTCGGCGAAGTTCGTGGACCGTGTGCGTTCGGTGATGCTTGTCTTGTACGGCGTCAGCTGCTGGAACGCGTGCAGGATCCCGCTGTCTCGGATGCTGATCTCGACAGGTAACTTGCCTTTCTGCCCGACACCTTGTTGTAGATGCCCGTCGGCTTGCAAGAAGCCGAACATGTAGGCGTACTCGGGGACTTCTAGGTCCATGAACCCCGTCGTGTCGACCCCTAAGGCGTCGTCCAGCGTAATTTGGTGCGTGTTGGGCTCGCAGTCAGCCACAAGGAAGCCTCACTTCCGTGCTGGTCAGGCCCTCGGCCGGGACGGCTATCCCGGCCGGGGGCCGCCGTGTTTGATGTTGTGGCGCGAGCCTGGATCGGGAGTTCTGGTGTCGGATGGGTGATCTATGTGGTTCACCCTTGTGAGTTAGCGGAGACGCTTTTCCAGCAGGGTCACCGCGTACGGGCTGCCCAAGCCGCCGTCCTTGGCCCTCTGTTCGCCTACGATCGTGTAGCCGGCCGCTAGGTAGTACTCCCGCAGGCGGGGGTTGGTGGAGAGGCAGTCCAGGCGGCAGAGGGTGCGGCCGGAGGCGGCGATGCGGCGTTCTGCTTCTGCCAGGAGGTGGCGGCCGGTGCCGGGCGGGGCCACCCGGCGGTCGGTCATCAGGCGGTGGATGTAGCCGGCGGTGGGGGGTTGGGGGCCCCAGGCCGCCGGGTCGTCCCACCAGAGTTCCCAGGCTCCCGCCACCCGGTCGTTCAGGAGGGACAGCCAGACTTCGCCCTCCGTCAGGCGGGTGCGGAAGTGGGGTTCGGTGAGTTGGCCGGGCTTCCACTGGTCGATGCCCTGGGTGATCTGCCAGTGGGCCGCTTCGTCCCGGAGGCGGACCAGGGTGGGGATGTCCGTCTCGGTCGCCCGGCGGAAGGTGAGGGGGGAGGGGGGTTCGAGGAGGTGTGTGCGGAGGGCCGAGGCGAAGGTGGGAGGCAGGCCCAGGGGCTCGGTGACGTAGGCCTCGGCCGACCCGTAGCGGGACTTCAGGTCCGACAGAAATCCGGTCATGACCTCGGCGGGCGCCGTGCCGTAGGCCGGCCACGTCAGTTCGCGGTCGGGGTTGTCGGTGCGCCAGTCCGCCACCAGGAGGGGCGTGGCACGTTCCGTGAGGGTGAAGTCGTCGGTGATCGTCTGCTCGGGGACGCCCAGGAGGGACAGGACCAGGGCCGCCACCAGGCCCGTGCGGTCCTTGCCCGAGGCGCAGTGGAAGACCAGGGGGGTGTCCGATTCGGCCGCTGCCCCGATCAGTTGCAGTGTCTCGCGGATCTCCTTCGTGCCGTCCTCTGCGACCTCCGCGTAGCGGGCCGCCAGGTAGGGGCCGGGGGCGACGGAAGGGGGCAGTGCCGCCTGGTCGTACGGGCGGTGCTCGATGCTCTGGTTGTGGTACGCGAGGGAGGGGTGCTCGGGGACGCGGCCCTTCGCGTCGATCTCCCACGGGTAGCGGAGGTCCACGACCGTGCGGATGCCGAGGGAGAGGAAGAGATCCCAGTCCTGCGTCCCGGGGGTCAGTTTGCCGAGCGAGTCCGCGCGGTACAGGCGGGACCGCCGGACCGTGCGGCCGTCCGCGGTGGTGTATCCGCCCAGGTCGCGGAAGTTGTGCAGACGGGCGAAGGGTATGTGTGTGTTCACGTCGTGTCTGTCCACAGCGCGGCAGCGTACGGCGGACGTACGGCTGCCGCGATCACTTCGCGTGGGTCACCGCGTAGATCATGACGAAGGCCACGATGTGGATGCCGAAGAGGAAGTACGCGAGGTACCACCAGACGTAGCGCTGGTTCTTCTTCTCCGCGGCCAGGTGGCGGCGCTCCACGGAGGATGCGACCGGCGCTTCGCCCGATGTCTCGCCCGAGGCCTCGTCCTGCGTCCCGTCCGGCATCACAGTTCCCGGTGGACCTTGGTGTTCGACGCCTGGGCGCGGGGGCGTACGACGAGGAGGTCGATGTTGACGTGGCTGGGGCGGGTGACGGCCCAGGTGATGGTGTCGGCGACGTCGTCGGCGGTCAGCGGCTCGGCCACGCCCGCGTAGACCTTGGCCGCCTTCTCCGTGTCGCCGCCGAAGCGGGTCAGCGCGAACTCGTCCGTCTTGACCATGCCGGGCGCGACCTCGATGACCCGGACCGGCGTTCCGACGATCTCCAGGCGGAGGGTCTCGGCGAGGACGTGTTCGGCGTGCTTGGCGGCGACATAGCCCGCGCCGCCCTCGTACGTGCCGTGCCCCGCCGTCGACGACAGCACGACGACCGTGCCGTCGCCGCTCGCGGTGAGCGCCGGGAGCAGGGCCTGGGTGATGTTCAGGGTGCCGATGACGTTCGTCTCGTACATCTGGCGCCACTCGGCCGGGTCGCCGGTCGCGACCGGGTCGGCGCCCAGCGCGCCGCCCGCGTTGTTGACCAGGACGCCGATCGTCTTGAAGGCGCCGGCGAACTCGTCGACCGCCGCGCGGTCCGTGACGTCCAGCGCGTACGCGGTCGCCTGGTGGCCCGTCGCGTTGATCTCCTCGGCCAGTGCCTCGATGCGGTCCTTGCGGCGGGCGGTCAGTACGACGCGGTAGCCGGCCGCGGCGAGCTGCCGGGCCGTCGCCGCGCCGATGCCGCTGCTCGCGCCGGTGACGACGGCGATGCGGGAGGAGGCGGAGGGCACGGCGGACGTCATGGGCTGCTCCTGGTACGTGGCTATCTGGTGTACGTGGTGTGGTCGGTCCTCGTCAGGATAGGCAGGCGGTCGGCGCCCGCGGGGCCGTGGGCTCAGTTGCCGCCGCGCGGCGCGTACATGATCACGGCCATTCCGGCGAGGCAGACGAGGGCGCCGGTCACGTCCCAGCGGTCGGGGCGGTAGCCGTCCGCGACCATGCCCCAGGCGATGGAGCCGGCAACGAAGATCCCGCCGTACGCGGCGAGGATGCGGCCGAACTCGGCGTCCGGCTGGAGTGTCGCCACGAAGCCGTAGACGCCGAGCGCCATGACGCCGGCGCCGACCCAGAGCCAGCCGCGGTGCTCGCGCACGCCCTGCCAGACCAGCCAGGCGCCGCCGATCTCGAAGAGCGCGGCGACGACGAAGAGGGCGACGGAGCGGACGATCAGCATGCCGTCACTCTCGCACGGGCCGCATCCGCCGCTTCCGTCACCTGATGGACGGCGCCTGCCGACGGTCAGGGGTGGCATACATCGGGTGATCACGTGAGCGTGAGTGTGTGCGGGCCCCGAGCGAAGGAAGCGACGTCATGCGGATGATGGAGATGCGGGTGCGATGGGGGACGGGGATCGGTGCGTGGGTGCGGGGCGTGGGTGTGGTGGGTGTGGGGGCGGCCCTGACGCTGGGTGGGGCGTCGTCCGTCGGCGCCCTCGCTCCCGAGGCCGATCTCGCCTATCACGGCTCGGTGACCATGGCGGCGGGGCTCGTCGAAGTGCGGCTGACCCCGCAGAACCACGGCCCGAGCGCCGTCGAGGACGCGACGGTCCGGCTGCGCTGGTCGGCCCCGCTCGCGGATGTGCAGAGGCTGCCGGGCGACTGCGCGCGTTCGGGCGAGCGGGAGGTGGTGTGCCGTACGGGGCCGCTGGCGGCGGACTGGCCGGGGGACCCGATCCGGCTGATGGTACGGCTGCGGGGGGAGCCGTCGGAGGTGACGCTGGAGACCGACACGGTGTGGGGCGGCGGTGCGGTCGACCGCGATCACGGCAACGACCAGCAGCGGGTGCTGGCGCTGGACACCGGGGATTCGTACGTGTTCTAGGCCCTGTCGTCAAATTCCCGTCCGCCCCGCGACGCCATGCACGCACTCTCACCGCACCAGGCACAGACCCGAGTACGTCCAGTACGAGGGCCTGTGCCTGGCACGCCGAGAGCACGCACCTGACGCCGCAGGGCCCGCCCTCCGGGCGGACGACGGGAATTTGACGACAGGACCTAGGACCTGTCCGCCGAAACAGGCCCTGGGGCTACGACGTCGGCAGCTGCTTGCCGTAGTCCACGGTCTCGTCCTTGGCGGGTTCCGCGAGGGCGAAGTTCTTGCCCCAGTCGGTGAGGCTGAGCGTGCCCGCGTCGCCCGCGCGGACCAGGAGCAGCGGGTACGGGGTTCCCTTCAGGGAGACGTCCAGGGTGCCTCCCGCGCCCTTGTCGCCGGTGATGCGGATGGTGCGGACGCCGGACTGCTCGTGGTGGCCGTCCGTGGCGAGGGAGCCGTGCAGGGTCAGCAGACCGTCGAGCAGGACGTCCTTGTCCGTGAAGCTGATGAAGCGCTTGTAGGCCGGGTCGCCGCTCGGGACCTTCACGAACTTGCCGTCGAGCTTGTCGGCGGCCGCGGTGTCCGCGGACGTGGCACCGCTCTTGCCGTTCTGGTGGTTCCAGAACTCGGCGTCGGCCTTGAGGAAGAGGTGCCGGCCGACCCGGAGCAGATGAAAGCTCGCCCCCTCCGATGTGACGGAACCGGTGCCGCCGTCGGACTTCAGCCGCATGTCGAGCTTGTACGTACGCCCGTTCGACACCACGGTCCCGGCGAGTCGCACCGCCTCGGCGGACGTGGCGGCCTTGCGCGTCTTCGACTCGATCTCGGTGGCGGACAGCTTCCCCACCCCGTTCGTGCCCGCGTCCGGATCCTCACCACCGCATCCCGTCAGCCCCGTCCCCGTCACGACCAGTGCGCACATCGCGCCCACCAGTGCGGCCCTGCGGGTACGGCCCTGGGAAATCGCAGTCACAGGTAGGGCTGCCTTTCATACGGGTGTCCATGCGGGTGTCCATGCGCGTCTGGATGCGCGTGTCCGTGCGGGTGCCCATGCCGGGGTGGCCGTGCCGGGTGTCCCCAACGGCGTACGGCAGCGTACCCGTGCCGCACGTGCCCGGCGGAGCCAGTCCGTCCGGACCGCTCACCAGGGCGTATCCGACCGGGACGGGCTAGCCTGAAGCCCACCTGAGCGGACAGGCCGGGACCAAACGCCCGTACGGAGAACCGGCAAGCGTCCGGAGCGACACGCGACGAGCAACACGGAAAGAAAGAGCGACAAAGAGCAACACGGAAAGAAGGAGGCGCGGGCATGGCCGCAGGCGCCCCCCGGATCTTCGTCTCGCACCTCGCCGGTGTCGCCGTGTTCGACCCCAACGGCGACCAGGTGGGCCGCGTGCGGGACCTGGTCGCCATGCTCCGCGTCGGACGCCGCCCGCCCCGGCTGCTGGGGCTGGTCGTGGAACTCTCCACCCGGCGACGCATCTTCCTGCCGATGACCCGCGTCATCGGCATCGAGTCCGGCGAGGTCATCACCACCGGTGTCCTGAACGTGCGCCGCTTCGAGCAGCGGCCCACCGAGCGGCTCGTCTTCGGCGAACTGCTCGACCGCCGGGTACAGCTCGTCGAGACCGGCGAGGAGGTGACCGTCCTCGACGTGTCCGTCCAGCAGCGGCCGGCCCGCCGGGAGTGGGAGATCGGCCGCGTCTTCGTGCGAAAGGGCCGCAGCGGGACCTTCCGGCGCACCAAGGGCGAGACGATGACCGTCGACTGGTCCGCCGTCACCGGGTTCTCGCTGGAGGAGCACGGACAGGGCGCCGAGAGCCTCCTCGCCACCTTCGAGCAGCTGCGCGCGGCCGACCTGGCCAACGTCCTGCACCACCTGTCGCCGAAGCGGCGCGGGGAGGTGGCCGCCGCCCTGGACGACGACCGCCTCGCCGACGTCCTGGAGGAGCTTCCCGAGGACGACCAGATCGAGATCCTGGGCAAGCTCAAGGAGGAGCGCGCCGCCGACGTCCTGGAGGCGATGGACCCCGACGACGCGGCCGACCTGCTCGCCGAACTCCCCGAGGACGACGTGGAGCGGCTGCTGACGCTGATGCGGCCCGACGACGCGGCCGACGTACGACGGCTGATGTCGTACGAGGAGCGGACCGCCGGCGGTCTGATGACGACCGAGCCCATCGTGCTGCGGCCCGACGCCACGGTCGCCGACGCGCTCGCCCGGGTCCGCAACCCCGACCTGTCCCCGGCGCTCG
The DNA here is from genome assembly GCF_040634475.1 of Streptomyces sp. NPDC007095. Taxonomy (NCBI): domain Bacteria; kingdom Bacillati; phylum Actinomycetota; class Actinomycetes; order Kitasatosporales; family Streptomycetaceae; genus Streptomyces; species Streptomyces sp. NPDC007095. The sequence goes on along the minus strand of NZ_JBEYFS010000211.1, from coordinate 10,106 downwards.
CCGCGCAGGTGTACGTGTGCCGCCCGCCGGACGAGACACCGACCGGCAAGTACCTGGGCACGGTGCACTTCCAGCGGCTGCTGCGCGACCCGCCGTACACGCTGGTCAGCTCGATCCTCGACGGCGATCTGCAGGCGCTCGCACCGGACGCGGCGCTGCCCGTCGTCGCCGGGTTCTTCGCCACGTACGACATGGTCGCGGCGCCCGTCGTCGACGAGAGCGGCTCACTGCTCGGCGCGGTGACCGTGGACGACGTACTGGACCACATGCTGCCGGAGGACTGGCGCGAGACCGAGTTCCACCTGCGCGAGGACGAATCGCAGGACGAGCGTCTGGACGAACCTCAGGACCGGCTCCGGGGCGACCGGGGAGACGACGGGGAAGGCGTGGACGAAGGGGGGCGCGATGGGGCCTGACCGCGAGACCCGCGAACGGGCCGCCACCGGGGCGACCGCCACCACCCGGCTCCGCACCCGCCTCGACCAGCCGCTGCCGCCGCGCCGCCGGCTGGTGCCCGAGTGGGACCCGGAGGCCTTCGGGCGGCTCTCGGAGCGGATCGCGCGCTTCCTCGGCACCGGACGGTTCATCGTCTGGATGACGGTCGTCATCATCGTGTGGCTGGTGTGGAACGTCGCGGCACCGCGCCATCTGCGCTTCGACCCGTACCCGTTCATCTTCCTGACCCTGATGCTCTCGCTCCAGGCCTCCTACGCCGCCCCGCTGATCCTCCTCGCGCAGAACCGCCAGGACGACCGCGACCGGGTCAACCTCGAACAGGACCGCAAGCAGAACGAGCGCTCGATCGCGGACACCGAGTACCTCACCCGCGAGATCGCGGCCCTGCGCATGGGCCTCGGCGAGGTCGCCACCCGCGACTGGATCCGCTCCGAATTCCAGGACCTGATCAGGGAGCTGGAGGAACACCGCTCCGAGGGCCGGGTCGTATTCCCGGCAGAACGGCCGTCGCGACGTGACGTAGACGACCGCTGACGGGGCTTTCCGGGCCCCGGGCCCGGCGCCGTACCATCGTCCTATGGCTACGGAAGACGCGGTGCGCGAAGCACTGGCGACGGTGAACGACCCCGAGATCCAGCGACCCATCACCGAGCTGGGGATGGTCAAATCGGTGGAGATCGGTGCGGATGGCGCGGTCGCGGTCACCGTGTATCTGACCGTCTCCGGCTGTCCGATGCGCGAGACCATCACGAAGAACGTGACGGAGGCGGTCTCGGCGGTCGAGGGCGTCACCCGCGTCGACGTGACCCTGGACGTGATGAGCGACGAGCAGCGCAAGGAGCTGGCGACCGCGCTGCGCGGCGGCCAGACCGAGCGCGAGGTGCCCTTCGCCAAGCCCGGCTCACTCACGCGCGTGTACGCGGTCGCCTCGGGCAAGGGCGGTGTCGGCAAGTCCTCGGTGACCGTGAACCTCGCGGCGGCGATGGCGGCCGACGGCCTCAAGGTCGGCGTGGTCGACGCGGACATCTACGGCCACTCGGTGCCCCGCATGCTCGGTGCGCACGGCCGTCCGACCCAGGTCGAGAACATGATCATGCCGCCGTCCGCGAACGGCGTGAAGGTCATCTCCATCGGCATGTTCACCCCGGGCAACGCACCGGTCGTCTGGCGCGGCCCGATGCTCCACCGCGCCCTCCAGCAGTTCCTGGCGGACGTCTTCTGGGGCGACCTGGACGTCCTGCTCCTCGACCTCCCGCCGGGCACGGGCGACATCGCGATCTCGGTGGCCCAGCTGGTCCCGAACGCGGAGATCCTGGTCGTCACCACCCCGCAGCAGGCGGCGGCCGAGGTCGCCGAGCGCGCGGGTTCCATCGCCGTCCAGACCCACCAGAAGATCGTGGGCGTGGTCGAGAACATGTCGGGCCTGCCGTGCCCGCACTGCGGCGAGATGGTCGACGTCTTCGGCACGGGCGGCGGCCAGACGGTCGCCGACGGCCTGACCCGCACCACCGGCGCGAGCGTTCCCGTCCTCGGCTCCATCCCGATCGACGTCCGCCTCCGCGAGGGCGGCGACGAGGGCAAGCCGGTCGTCCTGACCGACCCGGAATCCCCCGCGGGCTCCGCCCTGCGCTCCATCGCGGGCAAGCTCGGCGGCCGCCAGCGCGGCCTGTCCGGCATGTCCCTGGGCATCACCCCGAGGAACAAGTTCTAGCCCAGTTCTAGCCCAGTTCTAGCCCGTTCCCCAGCAGCACGTAGCCAGGGGCGCTCCGTCGAGGAGCGCCCCAATGGGGCGCGGGGCTGTGACATGTGCGGCTGCGCCGCGTGGGCGCTACCAGCCACAGACGACCCGCAGCCGCCGAACGGGCCGAAGTCCCACCTCGGCCCGCGTTCCCGTCCCCCTCCCGGAGGGCACCGTCACGCGTACCCCGCGATGTCCTTGATCATGGCGAAGCCCAGCCCGTACGCGCTCATCCCCCGGCCGTATGCCCCCACATGGACCCCCATCTGGGTGGAACCCGCGAGGACCCAGCCGAACTCCAACTCGCGGTAGTGGAACGGCGTGGGGACGCCGTCCACGGGGAGGGAGAGCGAGGACCAGTCGGGCCCTTCGAGGTCGTCCGCGAGGACCCACGCCGTCTCGGTCTGCTGGTCCAGCCAGTCGTCCCGCCTGGTGTGGTCCATCTGGCCGGGCCAGGTGAAGGACAGCAGCCCCACACCGGCCAGCCAGGCCGCCGAGGACACCGACGTGGCCTCAAGGAGCCCCGAACCGTCCGCGCTGCGACGCGAGGGGCTGGCCGCGACGGTCACCACGACCGCGAACCGCTCCTTGTCCTCCGTGGACTCGCTGCGCACCGAGGGCTCTTCCCCGTGCCCGATCGAACCGTGCTCGACGGCACCGTCCGCCGATGTACCGACCTGCATCAGCCAGCGCGGCCCCGTGAAGGCCTCGTCGAGGCCGTACCACGGAAAGGGTGCCAGCAGGTACCCTTCGGCCGTGCGGCGGGCGGAGGGGAGCTGCTGTCCGCCTTCCGCGGCCGGCGTCTGCGCGCCTACCCGACTTGTCGTCTCCATCTGCCCGGACGCCTCCTTGCTCTCGTCGGACCGGGCGGCCCGCCCCCCTCGGGCGTCCTCAGCAGTCCGCACAACAACTGGGCAGCATAGCCACACCACTCCGAGCAGCAGGGAAAGCACCCGGCGCGTAGGGCGTGCACGCGCCGTTTTCAGGCCGTGTCACACGCCTGCGGGCACAACTCAGGTGGCGTCCGCGTCAAAGGGCGGGCGCTCGTCCGGGTCGCTCTTCTCGGGCTTCTTGGTCATGTCGATCGAACCGCCGGAGGAACCGGAGGACGAGGACGGGGAAGACGAAGAGGAGGAGTCCGTGTCGCGGCTGTGGACCGCGTCCGTGACCTCGGCCATCTCCTTCTTCAGGTCGAAGCCGTTGCGGATCTCCTTGAGCCCCAGCTCGTCGTTGTCCAGCTGCTTGCGGATGAACGTCTTGGGGTTGAGGTCCTCGAACTCGAAGTCCTTGAACTCCGGGCCGAGTTCCTCGCGGATGTCCGCCTTGGCGCTCTCCGAGAACTCACGGATCTTACGGATGGTGCGGGTGACGTCCTGGATCATCTTCGGGAGCTTTTCCGGACCGAAGACGAGCACGGCAAGGACAACGAGCGTCACCAGCTCGAGCGGTCCTATGTCATTGAACACCTGAAGCTCCTTGCGATGTCCTCAGTCCTCGGCCCTCGGGATTCTTCCGTGGTCCGGGCCGGGTCCACGGTACCCGTCGATCCCGTCCGTCCGGAACTGTCCCGGGCCTTCCGGGTTCGTGTACACGACGAGTTTCCCCGGATGTTCGCCGCTCAGCACGGGCCTGGGGCCCCTCCTGTGAAGTTCATGTCAGTTGCTGTCGAAAGAGGTCAGCCGCCGTTCGCGGAGCCGAGGACCAGGGTGATCGTCCGCTGCGAGCCGCCTCGCTGGAGGGTCAGCCGGAGCCGGTCGCCGGGACGGTGGGCGCGGGTCTTCACGATCAGCTCCTCGCCCGAGTGGACGCGCTGTCCGTCGACCTCGGTGATGACGTCGCCGGCCTTGATGCCCGCCTTGGCCCCGGGGCCGCCCGCGGTGACCGGCGCGCCGCCGCCCTTCGTCCCGACCCGGGCGCCGTCGCCCGTGTAGTCCATGTCGAGCATGACCCCGATCACGGGGTGGGTCGCCCGGCCGGTGTTGATCAGCTCCTCGGCGACGCGCCTGGCCTGGTTGACGGGGATGGCGAAGCCGAGCCCGATGGAACCGGCCTGACCGCCCTGGAGGTCGGTGCCGCTGTCGGCGGAGCGGATGGCGCTGTTGATGCCGATGACGCGGGCCCGCGTGTCGAGGAGGGGGCCGCCGGAGTTACCAGGGTTGATGGGCGCGTCGGTCTGCAGGGCGTCGACGTACGAGACGTCGCTCCCGTCGCCCTTCTCACCGCCCGCCGTGATGGGCCGCTCCTTGGCGCTGATGATCCCGGAGGTGACGGTGTTGGCGAGGTCGAAGGGCGCGCCGATGGCGACGACGGGGTCGCCCACCTGGACGCTGTCGGAGTTGCCCAGCGCCATGGGCCGGAGCCCACGGACTCCCGAAACCTTGACCACGGCGAGGTCGTAGCCGCTGTCGTGCCCGACGACGGTGGCCTTGGCACTCTCGCCGCCGCTGAACGTCACGGTTATCTCGCCGCCGCTGCCGGCCGGCTCGACCACGTGGTTGTTGGTGAGGATGTGACCCCGGGTGTCGAGCACGAACCCGGTGCCGGTGTCCTCCTCGCTGGAGCCGCGCACATGCAGGGTGACCACGCTGGGCAGCGCGCGGGCCGCTATCCCGGCCACGCTGTCCGGGGCCCGCCCGGGCGCCTCCTTGGCGGCCTGCGGCAGTGTGACGTCACCGACCCCGCCGTTGCGCTCCAGATAGGCCCCCACGGCGCCCCCGGCGCCTCCGGAGACGACGGCGAGCGCGACGGCCCCGAGGACCAACGCCTTCCTCGCCCGCTTACGCCGCTGGGTCTTCGTCTCGACAGCCGCCCCGTTCTGCTGGAGCGGTCCCGGGGCGGCCCAGGGGTCGTAGTTCTGCCACGGGGTGGGGGCCGGGTGGGGGTTGCTCGGGTACGGGACGGAGGGCGGGCCCGGGGGCACGGCGGTGCCGTGCGCGGGGGTGACCGCCGGGTGCTGGACGGGCGGGGCGGGCGCCCAGGGGCCCGGCTCGCCGTACGGCGGGGTGCTGTAGGGGTCGGGGTCGTGAAGGGGCCGGGGGCGGTCGACGGGGGCCTGCTGCGCCGGTACGGCGGCGACCGGGGCCTGGTCGGCGGGCGCCGCGCCGGACGGTCCACCGGCCTCGTCGGCACCGGGCCCGCCGCCCTGCTGAGCCAGAGCAGGGCGTTCCAGCTCGAAGTCGCCGTCGCTGTCGCTCCCGGCGCCGGCCCCCGAGGGTGCGTCGCCCGACAAGACCGTGCTCGACGGGGCGGCGCCCGACAGAGCCGTGCCCGATGAGGCGGCGCCCACCGACGGCCGGTCCAGCTCGTAGTCCCCGTCGGACCTGTAGTCGCCCTCAGGCCTGTGGTCCCCGTCGGACCTGTGGTCCGTCTCTGCCCCGGAGACGCCCTCGACCGGACCCACCGCGCCGACCCCCGGAGGGACCGGGCGGGGCCGACTCCACCACTTCGCCTTCGTGGGCTTCCCCTCGTTCATGCTCTCCCCACACCTGGCCCGCGGCACAACACGCCGACGGTCACCGCAGATTGCCGACTCCGCGCCCGGGAATCCCTCCGGCGGACGCGGCCCAGCCTGGATTCAACCAGGTTCCGGGGCCGGGGCGCAGAGGGCCGGTCAGTGGGCGGTACGGAAGGAGGGGCTCGGGGAGGAAGAGGGGGACGGGGTGGTGGCGGGGGCGGCGAGCAGGCGCGGAGGCGTGAGGCCGGGCGGCGTCGACCAGGAGGTCTGCTCGATCGGCTGGGCCTCGGTGAGCGGATGTATGAGCGGGGACATCACGGCGGCACCGGCCACGACGGGGGTGGTCAGCGTGTGCATGGCGTCGTCCGCCCGGGTCACCGGAGCGGGGACTCCGGGGAGCAGAGGTGCGGACACCGAGGTGGGCACCGCGGGCGCCACGCCGAGCGAACGCTCGCCCTGGGCGGTCAGCGGCCCGTCGGAGCGGCGACGCTGTGTCTCGGGGGCCGTCGCGGGCCCCGAGCCCGGCGTACGCGCCGGCGTCACATTGCTGCCGCCGGAGGCGCCGCGCGCGTCCGTGGTGTCGGCCGGCACTCCGGTCGACACCCCGCCGAGCGCGACCGCGGCCAGCGACACCGCGCCGGCGGCGGCGAAGGCGAAGCGCAGCCCGCGCGAGGCCGATCGGTCGGTCTCGTGACGGCTGACGTCATGGATGCGGAAACCGCGCCCGGAGTCGGGCGGCAGCACGTCGCCGTGCGGCGCGGCGGGCACGTACCCGAAGGGCTCTCCGCGCACTCCGAAGACGCCGGTCACGGGGGCGCCGGAGGGGAGTCTTCCGCCGAATCCGCCCCCGCCGAACGGTGAGCCATCACCGCCGTCGAAGTCACCTCCCCCCGGAAGTCCCTGGAGACGGGCCAGGAAGCTCTCGGAGGGGGGCGGAGGGGCAACTTCCGCGAAGACGTTCTTCAGTCGGCGCTGGGCGTCCGCCTCGGCCTTGCACTTCGCGCAGGTGACGAGGTGGGCCAGGACGCGATCGCGCGACTCATGACCGAGCTCTCCGTCCACCAGGGCGGAGAGTCGGTCCCCAAGATGCTGGTCGGCGACACGCCGCTCCGTAGGGTTGGGCCGGGATCCACTCACGCGGTCGCGCCCCCTCCTCCCAGCGCGGGAACTCCCGTGATCGCGAAGCCGCGGCGCTCGGCACGGGCCTCGGGAGACCGGTGTGCGAGGGCCTTGCGCAGCTGCGAACGGCCACGGTGGATCCGGCTGCGGACCGTACCGAGCTTGACGCCCAGGGTCGCGGCGATCTCCTCGTACGAAAGTCCCTCGATGTCACAGAGGACGACCGCGGCACGGAACTCGGGCGCGAGGGTGTCCAGCGCCTGCTGGACGTCCGCGTCGAAGTGCGCGTCGTTGAAGACCTGCTGCGGGGAGGGCTCGCGGCTGGGCAGGCGCTCGGCCGCGTCGTCACCGAGGGCGTCGAAGCGGATGCGCTGCTTGCGGCGCACCATGTCGAGGAAGAGGTTCGTGGTGATGCGGTGCAGCCAGCCCTCGAAGGTGCCGGGCGTGTAGGTCGACAGGGAGCGGAAGACGCGGACGAAGACTTCCTGTGTGAGGTCCTCGGCGTCGTGCTGGTTGCCCGTCAGGCGGTAGGCGAGCCGGTAGACCCGGCCGCTGTGCGTGCTGACGATCTCCTCCCAGGTGGGCGGAGTCCACGCCTGCGACTCCGCGTCGGTGGTGAACGTCGCGGTCTGCGCCGGGGCAGCAGCATGGAACTTGTCAGCGATGTCGGTCACGGATTTCGGCTCACCCGCCGATCTGAGAAGGCGCCGCAGCACCCCGCCCCGATCCACAGGCGCAGCCGCACCTCCCCTGTCGGCTCTGGTGGTGTCCAGTGGAGCCCCTACCATAGCCACCTCGCCCGTTAGCTCCGGATAAGCGGTTTTACGAGAATTTGATACGTGCTCATATGGCTGCGTCAGCATGTGATCGCCACCCCGCTCCACACCCCGCTCCGCGCGCTGTTCCATCGACTTCCCCCCGCTCTGTTTCCGCACCCCTCTAAACGCCTGGTCCCATCTGCGGGTTCCCGGCACCAACGGATACAGTCACGCCCAGGCAACCACGGGGACAGGGAGAGGGTCATTACCGGCAACCGGCAGACGAGCTGGGCGTTCGCCGACGCCTTTGTCGCCGAGGACGAAGCGCTGCGCTGGGCCCGCGACCGGGCCCACGAGGCAGGGCTGCGCCCGGTGTCGCCCGGCACGGGCGCCGCGCTGCGGTTGCTCGCCGCCACCGTGGACGCGAAAGCGGTGGCGGAGATCGGCACCGGGACCGGCGTCTCCGGAATTCATCTGCTGCACGGCATGCGGCCGGACGGGGTACTGACCACCGTCGATCCGGAACCGGACCGCCAGCAGTTCGCCCGCCAGGCCTTCCGCGCGGCCGGCTTCGCCAGCAACCGCGCCCGCTTCATCCCCGGCCGCGCGCTGGACGTCCTGCCCCGGCTCGCGGACGCCGGCTACGACCTCGTCTTCTGCGACGGCGACCGTCTGGAGTGCCTGGACTACCTCGCTGAATCGTTGCGTCTGCTGCGTCCGGGCGGGCTGGTCGTCTTCGAGGGTGTCTTCGCGGACGGCCGCACGGTCGAATCGGGCCCGCAGCCCGCCGAGGTCGGCCGGCTGCGCGAACTGCTGCGGGCGGTGCGCGAGAGCCAGGACCTGGTGCCCTCGCTGCTGCCGGTGGGCGACGGGTTGCTGTGCGGGGTCAAGCGCTGACCGCACGCTCGGCCTCGTGCCCGCAACAAATGTCTGACCTGCGTCGATACTCAGGGATGCACCGCTGCCGTACCTCAGGAAAACCACTGCCCCGGCACCGAATACGGTGCCGGGGCAGTCGAAAAGGTATGGTCGCGTTCCGCGTCAGCCGACGACCTTCTTGAGGGCGTCGCCGAGCGCGTCGGCCTCGTCAGGGGTCAGCTCGACGACGAGCCGACCGCCGCCTTCGAGCGGAACGCGCATGACGATGCCCCGCCCCTCCTTGGTCACCTCGAGCGGGCCATCGCCCGTCCGCGGCTTCATGGCCGCCATGCTCGTTCCCCTTCCTGAAACCAGCTCATCGTCGCCGACGGCCCCTTGAAGGGCACGCACGTCCCCTCATAGGACACACGTCACCGGCATCGAACACATTGCTTCCAGGCCATTATCCCGCATCTCAGGACCCGATGACCAACATCAGTCGGCATCGCTTGCGCAACGCGCTTGAGCAAAACCACTCAATTCGGCGATGTGACTGCGATACTGCGCCGCTGCATCGACTTCCACGGCTCAGAATTCTTTGACGCAGGTCACATGTCCTGTCCACGCCCCGGACCGTGATCTCCGCCATGCTGTCCTGCATGCTGTCCTCGCACCCAGGACGTACCGACCAGTACGTCGGAGCCGCGACACCGGAGGGATCCCACCATGGCCGACACCGTGCTCTACGAGGTGAGCGACGGACTCGCGACGATCACGCTGAACCGCCCCGAGGCGATGAACGCGATGAACACCGAGACCAAGGTCGCCCTCCGGGACGCGGCCCGGTCCGCCGCGGCGGACGGCGGCGTACGGGCGATCCTGCTCACCGCCGCAGGTGACCGGGCGTTCTGCGTCGGGCAGGACCTCAAGGAGCACATCGGGCTGCTGGCCGCCGACAAGGAGTCGGGGTCGCAGCACACGATGAGCACCGTGCGCGAGCACTACAACCCGATCGTGCGCGCCCTGACCGGGGCCGCGAAGCCCGTGGTGGCCGCGGTGAACGGCGTCGCCGCGGGAGCCGGCTTCGGCTTCGCCCTCTGCGCGGACTACCGGATCGTCGCCGACACCGCCGCCTTCAACACGTCCTTCGCCGGAGTCGCGCTGACCGCCGACTCGGGCATGTCATGGACCCTGCCGCGGGTGATCGGACCGGGCCGCGCCGCCGATCTGCTGTTCTTCCCGCGCAGCATCACCGCACAGGAGGCCTTCGAGCTGGGGATCGCCAACCGGCTCGTCCCGGCGTCCGAGCTGCGCGTCGAGGCGGAGAAGGTGGCGCGGGCGCTGGCGGCGGGGCCGACGGTCGCGTACGCCGCGCTGAAGGAGGCCGTGGCGTACGGGCTCACTCATTCTCTGGACGAGACGCTGGAGAAGGAGGACGAGCTGCAGGCGCGGGCCGGGGCGTCCGAGGACCATGTGATCGCGGTGCAGGCGTTCGTCAACAAGGAGAAGCCGAAGTACTTGGGGCGGTAACAAGTACTTGGGGCGGTAACGCTTCGCTGGATTCGGCGGTCGGAGGTCGGTACGGGAACTGCGGGCCGTCTGTGGCTGGTCGCGCAGTTCCCCGCGCCCCTAGGCCCTGTCGTCAAATTCCCGTCTGCCCCGCGACGCCATGCACGCACTCTCACCGCACCAGGCACAGACCCGAGTACGTCCAGTACGAGGG
>NZ_JBEYFS010000210.1:0-21094 GCF_040634475.1 Streptomyces sp. NPDC007095 | reverse complement strand
TTGAACCAGTCGGGGTCGCGGTCCCTGGCCGGGGTGTCCTCGAAAGTGTCCGGGACGGGCTCGTTGACGATCATGTGGTGGGTGACCCTCCGATCCGCGGTGAGGTGTCGACGGCGAGCACATGCGCACCGCCCGGCCCCAGTCGCACGAAGTTGACCCTGCCCCAGTTGTAGGTCTCGCCGGTGAGTTCGTCGTGCACGGGGACGGACTCGTGCCAGTCCAGGCCGAGTCGCGGCATGTCCAACGAGACCGTCGCCTCCTGGGTGTGGCGGGGGTCGAGGTTGGCCACCACCACGACCGTGTCGTCGTCCGAGCGCTTGCTGTAGGCGATCAGGGTCTCGTTGTCCGTCTGGTGGAAATGCAGGTTCCGTAGAGCGTGCAGAGACTTGTGGCGCCGTCTGATCCGGTTCAGCTCCGTGATCAGCGGTGCGATGGTGCTGCCCTCGCGCGCGGCCGACTCCCAGTCACGTGGACGCAGCTCGTACTTCTCGGAGTTCCGGTACTCCTCGCTGGCGGGCCCGACCGGAGCGTTCTCGCACAGCTCGTACCCGGCGTAGACCCCCCACGAAGGCGAGAGGGTGGCGGCGAGCACGGCTCGCACTTCGAAGGCCGGCCGACCGCCCCGCTGGAGATGGCCGGGCAGGATGTCGGGGGTGTTCACGAAGAAATTGGGCCGCATGAAGGCGGCCGTCCCGCCCGACAGTTCGGTGAGGTAGTCGGTCAGCTCCTGCTTGGTGTTGCGCCAGGTGAAGTACGTGTACGACTGCTGGAAGCCGACCGCCGCGAGCGTGTGCATGATCGCGGGCCGGGTGAACGCCTCGGCCAGGAAGATCACGTCGGGGTCGGTGCGGTTGATGTCCGCGATGACCCGCTCCCAGAAGACGACCGGCTTGGTGTGCGGGTTGTCGACGCGGAAGATCCGCACGCCGTGGTCCATCCAGTGGCGCAGCACCCGCAGCGTCTCCTGGACCAGCCCCGGCATGTCCCGGTCGAAGGCGATCGGATAGATGTCCTGGTACTTCTTCGGCGGGTTCTCCGCGTACGCGATCGACCCGTCCGCCCGGTGGTGGAACCACTCGGGATGCTTCTCCACCCACGGATGATCCGGCGAGCACTGCAGTGCGAAGTCGAGCGCGACCTCGAGCCGCAGTTCCGTGGCGCGGCGCACGAACGCGTCGAAGTCGTCGATCGTGCCGAGATCCGGGTGGATCGCGTCGTGGCCTCCCTCGGGAGAACCGATCGCCCAGGGCACGCCGACATCCCGACGGCTCGCCGACAGGCTGTTGTTGGGGCCCTTGCGGAAGGTGGTGCCGATGGGATGGATCGGCGGCAGGTACACCACGTCGAAGCCCATCCCGGCGATGGCGGGCAGGCGTTCGGCGGCGCTGCGGAACGTGCCGTGGACCGACGGGTCCAGCTGTCCGCTCTCCGAGCGCGGGAAGAACTCGTACCAGGCGCCGTACAACGCCCGCTTCCGTTCCACGAGCAGGGGCATCGGCAGCGAGCGGGAGAGCCGTTCGCGCAGGGGGTGTGCGGTGAGAACGCCGGTCACTTCCGGGGCCAGGGCGGCGGTGAGACGGGCCGTCGGCCGCCGGGAGTCGTCGCGCAGGGCCCGCGCCGCGGCACGTACGACCGCTTGGCCGGCCGGGTCCGGTACCGCGTCCGCGGCCCGCTCGTACAGCGCGGCGCCCTCCTCCAGGACCAGCCCGGCGTCGATCCCGGCCGGTACCTTGATTCCGGCGGTGTGGCGCCAGGCGGCCACGGGATCGCTCCAGGCCTCCACCAGATAGGTCCAGTGGCCCACGGATTCCGGTGTGACCTCGCCGCCCCAGCGGTCGGTGCCCGGGGCGCGTTCACGCATCGGGGCCCGCGGGCCGGGCCGGCCGCTCTGGTCGCACAGGACGACTTCGGCGCCGAGCACATCCCGGCCCTCGCCGAAGACGGTGGCGGTGACCTCGAAGGTCTCCCCGACGACCGCCTTCGCGGGGCGCCGGCCGCACTCGACGACCGGCTGGACGTCCACGATCGGGATACGGCCGATCGGGTCACGGCCATGGGCCGGATGTGCCTCCATGATTCGCCTCCGCCGTCCTCGCGCCCTGCCCCCTCGGTTCAGAGCTGCACCGAAAATTCCCGACACCACGGTCCGTCTCAGGGACGCCTGCCGACCGCTCGACCCACTCCCCGACCCTGAGGCCCCTGGGAGAGCTGAGAGCCCCGCGCGCCGTGCGCCACCGTCTTCGATGACCGCGCGGAAGCCGGTGTCTCGCCCCGCAGATAGTGCTCGGCGGCGACCACCGCCTCCCGCGCGCAGCGTTTCCCCATCAGCACGCACAGGGTGTACCCCGTGTTCTCGAAGTTGCCCCGCACCGTGTGGTCGGCGGGGGCCATGAGCAGCAGGCGTTCCCAGGCCCGGTATTGCTCCAGACGCCTGGCGACCTCGGCTTTGGCAGGCAGCAGCATGCGCCGGTCACCTTTCCACTCTCTCGACTGCGCACGGGACACCCGGCTGATGCCGGACGGCCGTGCACGGAAGGGCACCGACCCACTACGGAGGGCGGTGCCCTCACTCATGGTGCCTGTACGGGCACTCAGCGTCTTGTTGGCTCTTCAACCACGTGGGGTCGGGCTCTCGTGTTGCACGAACGGAGTAGCACTCGCACTCTGGGACTGACTCAAAAGCGATCAGTGCTCACGCTTCGTGATCGGGGCTCGGTCCGAGAAGGGCGAGGAGAGGCGAGAGCTTCGCCGTGAGGAGCCAACGAAGATGAAACCTGCAGTGCCCTGCTACTACCACCTCGACGTGGAGGTCAGCCCGGAGCGGGTTGGCCAGGTCAAGCGCATATTGGGGGCCCACCTCCGGTACTGGAACCTGGATACGCTCGTCGATTCCGTCTGCCACTGTGCGGAAGCGCTGCTGCACACGATCGACCGGCACGCGACGGACAAGAACACCACCATCGAGATGTGGTGGAACGGTTCCCACCTCATCACCGCGGTCTCCGACAACGACCAGGATCTCCGCCCGCACAACGAACCCCAGGGCTGTCTGGCGCAGATCGCCGCCCTCAGTGACGGCTGGGGCTGCTGCGCCACCGGCGCCGGCGGAAAGATCATCTGGTTCTCCTGGCGGGCCCGCGCCGCCGAGCACGCTCCGCTGGTCCCGACCGCGCCCATGCCCAGTCTGCGGGAGGCGCGCCGGACGCCGCGTCAGGTGGCGCTGCCGGAACCGGCGCTCGCGGCGTCCCGTCACGACACGGAGGCTGTGATCGCCGTGACGTGATCACGGCGACCGAGGGGCGGGGATCACCCGCCCCAGCGGCCGTACGCCGAAGCGGTGATCCAGGCAGCCGTGGGAACCGGAGCAGAACAGGCGCATCGGATCCATCGGAGGGAGACTGGAGGCAAGGCCCCGGACACGGGTGCCCTGAAGTCGGCCCCCAGGCAGGGGGAGGGGTATGTCCATCACGACGGCAGCGGCAGCGCGTCAGGAACTGACCGGATTCAAGGGGCAGTTGATCGGACCCGGCGAATCCGAGTACGACGAGGCACGTGCTGTCTACAACGCGATGATCGACCGGCGGCCCGCCCTGGTGGCGAGGTGCACCAGCGACGAGGACGTCTCCGGCGTCATCGGCTTCGCCCGCGACCACGGCCTCCCGCTCGCCGTGCGGGGTGGCGGCCATCATGGCGCGGGCCTGGGGGTATGCGACGACGGTGTGGTCCTCGACCTCTCACCGCTCAAGGACATCGAGGTCGATCCGGGGACCCGTACGGTACGGGTCGGGGGCGGCTGTGTGTGGGCCGAGGTGGACCGTGCCACCCACGAGCACGGCCTGGCCACACCGGCCGGCATCATCTCCACGACGGGCGTCGCCGGCCTCACCCTGGGCGGCGGCATCGGGCATCTCACCCGCAAGTACGGACTGACGGTCGACAATCTCCTGGCGGCCGACCTCGTCCTGGCGAGCGGCGAGCACGTGCGCGCGAGCGACACGGAGAACACCGACCTGTACTGGGCGATCCGCGGGGGCGGCGGCAACTTCGGAGTCGTCACCTCGTTCCTGTTCCGGCTCCACGAGGTGAGCACCGTAGTCGCCGGCCCCACCTTCTGGCCCGCCGAACTCGGCGCCGAAGTCCTCACCGTCTACCGCGACTTCCTTCCGAGCGCCCCTCGCGAACTGAACGGCTTCTTCATGTTCGGCTCCGTCCCGCCCGGCCCGCCGTTCCCCGAGGAGATCCATCTGCGCAAGGTCTGCGGGGTCGTCTGGTGCCGCATCGGGGACGACACCGAGGCGGCGGCCGCGGAGATGGCACCCCTTCTCGACGCCGTGCCCGAGCCTCTGCTGCACGGAGCGGCGCCGATGCCCTTCCCCGCGCTCCAGTCCGCGTTCGACGGGATCTACCCGCCCGGCGACCAGTGGTACTGGCGCGCGGACTTCGTCGACGAGATCCCCGACGAGGCGGTCGCGTCGCACATCGGGTACGGTGCGGCACCGCCGACCTGGAAATCGACGATGCACCTGTACCCGATCGACGGCGCCGTCCACGACATCGCGCCGGCGGACACCGCCTGGAGCTACCGGAACGCACACTGGGCGACCGTGTACGCGGGCGTGGACTCCGACCCGGCCGGCGCCGAGCGCGTCAAGCGGTGGAGCGTCGACTACTCCGACGCGCTGCACCCGTACTCCGCCGGCGGGGCCTACGTGAACATGATGATGGACGAGGGGCAGGAGCGCGTACGGACCAGCTACCGCGACAACTACGCCCGCCTGGCCCGTATCAAGGCCGACCGCGACCCGGACAACCTGTTCCGCCTCAACCAGAACATCCAGCCGGCGCAGCGCACCTGATCACGGCTTGAGGGCGACCCCGCCGTGCACGTCCGTGGGCTCCGGTGCGGTGCCGGGCCCGGGACGCCACAGCGGGCAGGAGACGATGCCGGGTTCGATCAGCTCCAGGCCCTCGTAGTACGCGGTGATCTGCTCCGGGCTGCGCAGCACGTACGGGACGGCGCCCGTGTCGTCGTAACCCTGCTGGGCCTGCTTGAGCGCGGCGTCGGTGTCGGTGCTGTCGTAGTGCACGAAATAGCTGCCGGAGGGCAGGGCGGCCTGGAGGGTGCGGACGATCGACTTGGCCTCCTCGTAGTCCTGGATATGACCGAGGATGCCCATGAGCATCAGGGCGACGGGCTGGCCGAAGTCCAGGATCCGGCTCGCGGCCTCGACGATCTTCTCGGGCTCGTGCAGATCCGCGTCGATGTAGTTGGTGACACCCTCGGGGGTGCTGGTCAGCAGCGCCTGGGCGTGGCGCAGCACCAGGGGGTCGTTGTCCACGTAGACGATGCGCGACTCGGGCGCCACACGCTGGGCGACCTGGTGGGTGTTGTCGTACGAGGGCAGGCCGGTGCCGATGTCCAGGAACTGGCGGATGCCGAGCTCACCGGCGACGAAGGTCACGGTCCGGATCAGGTATTCGCGGGAGGCCCGGGCCATCGTCTCGATGTTCGGCGCGACCTCGCGGTAGGCGTCGCCCGCGATCCGGTCGACCTCGTAGTTGTCCTTCCCACCCATCCAGTAGTTCCAGATGCGGGCCGAGTGCGGCACCGTGGTGTCGATCTTGGACAACGCCTCTTGGTCGGGGTTGAGCCGGCCGTCTGCCATGGATGTCTCCTGCCTCCGTCACGCGGTCTGTCAACAACCTACCGTCAACTGCCTCTCACGCAGCCCGAGTTGATGATCCGGGCAGGCGGGGCCGCGGATGGGGTGGCCGAGGTCCTTGGCGTCCAGGGTCACGACGGGGACGTGCTGGGCGAGGGTGCGCAGCGCCCGCTCGTACGCGTCGACCGCCTCCGTGTCGTCCGTCTCGCCGGTCATGTGGATGAGGGCCCCGTCGCGTTCCGCCACCGCTTCGGCGAAGTCGAGGGCCTGGATCCAGGTCACCCGGGAGCGTCCACGGCGCAGCGGTCCGTAGACCAGCTCGTGGACGAGACTGCCGTCGACGGCCAACCTGCCCGGTGCGGCGAGGAGTTCGCGGTACGGCTGGGTGGGATCCACGTGATGGAGGGGCCCGCGGCAGAGCCGGACCAGGAATCCGTGCCGGGCCAGCTCGCCGAGCAGGGCGCTTCTGCCGATTCCGTCAGGACCGTCGACGACCAGGGTCCGGCACCGGGCGAGGGCCTGGTCGAGGGCCTGGTCGAGGATCATCCCCGCACCTCGCGACAAGGACCGGTGCGCATACCGCTCCCTCCGGGACGACCGATTCCCTCAGTGTGGAGGGACAACCCGCACGGCGGGAGTGGGCGTGCGGGTTGTCCGGTTGTGCGCGCGTAGTGGTGGTGCGGCTGCGGTGGTGCGCGCGTAGTGGTGGTGCGGCTGCGGTTGTGCGCGCGTAGTGGTGGTGCGGCTGCGGTGGTGGCCCGAGGGGTGGACGGCTCTCCCGGCCTCAGGCGGTCCCGCGCCTCAGGCGACGAGGAAGTCGGCCTGGCCGGACTTCGCGCCTTCGAGGAACGAGATCATCTCGTCCCGGGTGTAGACCAGCGCGGGCCCGTCCGGGTCCGTGGACTGGCGGAAGGCCACACTGCCGTCGGGCAGCCGCTTGGCCTCGACACAACTCCCGCCGTTCGTACCGCTCCAGGGCTTCTCCCAGCCCTCGGTGCCCAGGTCGACGGCCGGCATACCGCTGTAGATGGGGCCCTTGAATCCCATGGATCACAACTCCTTACGCAATTCAGCCAGGATGGCCCTGGTCCGAGCGACCGGTTCCGCCTGCACGGACATCCGGTCCAGTACTTCGAGATAGGTGACGACGTCGCCGGGCCGGTCGACGTAGACGGCGCCGGCGAGGCTTTCCGTGTAGATGACGTCGGGCAGTTCCGAGAAGCCGAAGCGGAAGTGGTGGAACGGGCCGAAGGCGCCGGGGTGTGCCCCCACCCCGAAGCGCATGACCTGGATCCGGACCTTCGGCATGTCCAGGGCCTCCTGCAGCCGGTCGATCTGGGCCCGCATCACCTCGGCCCCGCCCACCGGGCGGCGCAGCACCGTCTCGTCGAGGATGGCCCAGATGGCGGGCGCGTCCGGCTTGGCGAGCAGGTCCTGCCGCCTGGTCCGCAGGGCGACGCGGCGGGCGACGTCCTCCTTCGACTCGTTGGGGAAGCCCACGCGCATGAGCGCGGTGGCGTAGTCGTTCGTCTGCAACAGGCCCGGAACGTAGTGGGGTTCGTAGAGACGGATGACGCTGGCTTCGCTCTCCAGGCTCACGTAGGCGCTGAACCACTCGGGCAGCACGTCGCGGTACTTGTACCACCAGCCCGGCTGGTTGGCCTCCCGGGCCAGCGCGAGGAAGTCGTCGATCTCCGACGCCGGCACCCCGTAGGTGCGCAGCAACTCCTTCACATAGGGGATCCGGAGGCCGACCTCGGCCTTCTCGATCCGGCGGACCGTCAGTGGAGTGACCTCGATCGCCCGTGCCGCCTCCTCGAACGACACTCCCGCCTGTTCCCTCAGCTGCCTCAGCCGCTTTCCGAGAACCATCCGCAGGACCGTGGGTGCGCTGCCGCCCGAGCGGTTGTCACTCACGTCCTACCTCCCGGTACGGCTGTATCACAGCGTGCAGTGTGCCACGCGGTCGTTGACAGAGACAGGGCGATGCGGATCGTTCTGAAATTATCAGAACGCCGGTTGCGTGTTGAGCCTGTCGGCGACCATAGTGATTGAGTGACCTGTCGCACAGTCCCTGGCGACATGCGTTCAACTGTGCTGTGCCGTAAGGGAATTGATGTACCAGCAGATACGGACGCGGCCGTACGGACCGTGATGCGAGACCTGGGTGGCCACCGTGACCGACGGACAATCAAGGAGCGCAGGCAAGGGCCCCGGCGGGGCCAACTCGGCGCTGGCGGCCGCCCTCAAGGAAGCCGGTTGCTCATACGCCTCCCTCGCCCTCAGGGTCAACGAACTGGGCCGTCGCCAAGGTGCGGACTCCAACTACGACAAGGCGTCGGTCACCCGCTGGCTCCAGGGCCAGCAACCACGGGGCACCACACCGGAGTTGATCGCCACCGTGCTCTCCGGGCGGCTCGGCCGCCCCGTGTCGCCCGCGGACCTCGGCTTCCACTCCGATCAGCGGCGCCCGGTCGCGGGCCGGGCCCTGGTCTATGGCGAAGACGTGGCGGAAACCCTTCACACCCTGGCCGAACTGGGCTCCACCGACATCTCCCGTCGCAGCCTCCTCGGCTCGGTGCCCTTCGTCGCCGCCGCGCTGACGAACCCCCAACGCGAATGGCTTCTGTGGCTGTTGGAGCAACAGGAGGGCTTCCGCCCGACGGTGGTGGCGAGCGGCGGACCCGTCGAGCAGGTGCACGCGATGATCGCCATGTTCGACCAGATGGACAACCACTACGGCGGTGGCGGGGTGCGCACCAGCATCGTGCACTACCTCTCCACCGAGGTCGTGCCCATGCTCCAGCGCCGCGGCACCCCGCCGCAGCTGCAACGGCAGTTGTACGCCGCTGCCGCGCGCCTCGCCGCGATGGCCGGCTGGAGCTCGTACGACGCGGGAGAGTACGGGCTCGCGCAGCGGTACATGACCCAGGGACTGCGCCTGTGTGCCGAGGGGCGCGACCGGGTGCTGGGCGGCCAGATCCTGGCCGGGCTCTCCCATCTGGCCACCAACCTCGGCCGCCCCGACGAGGGGGTGGCGCTGGCCCGGGCCGGAGTCGCCACCGCGAAGGGGGCGGGCAGCCCGCTCGGACTGATGCGCCTGTACGCCATGGCGGCACGCGGGCATGCCGCCCAGGGACACTCGTGCGAGGCCTCGGAGGCGCTGCGCCTGGCGGAAGGGCAACTGGACTTGAGCCGGGGCCCCGACCAGGAGTCCGTCTGGGTGCGCTACCTCGACCACCACTATCTCCAGGCCGAGGCCGCCCTGTGCTTCCGTGACCTGGGGCTCGCCGTCCAGGCCGAACGTACGGCGAGCGAGTCGCTGAGCGCGGGCGGTGACCGGCGCAGACGCCAGGCCATCAGCCGTTCGGTGCTCGCGACCGCGCATCTCCAGCAGGACCGGCTCGACGAGGCCGTCGGTACGGCCACCGATGCGCTCGACGCTCTCAGTACCGTGCACAGCGAACGGTCGATCCAGGCCCTGCGCGACTTCCGCACCCGTCTGGAGTCACGCCGCCACGAGCCGATGGTGCAGGAGTTCGAGCGCAGGTCCCGTGCGGTGCTGGGGGCGGTCGCATGACGGGGAGCGCGGCGGTCGGCGCGGTGGGTGACTTAGCGGGAGCGGTCCCTGAGAAGGGAGCGGTCCCTGAGACGCGAAGGGTCTCTGAGGCAGGAACGGTCTGCTCAGTAGCCGTCCGGCGAGGGCGCGTTCTGGGCGCGGTCTACGGGGAGGTGGGCTCCGGAGATACCGCTCGACCAGTCGGACAGCAGAAACGCCACCACCTGGGCGACCTCCTGCGGAGTGACCGGCGCTCCGCTCGGAAGCTCCGTCGCCACGAATCCCGCGTACGCCGCGGGGTCCTCCCGGCGCATCCGCTCCCAGCGCCTGCCCGGGATGAGCATCGACCCGGGGGAGACGGCGTTCACCCGGATTCCGTCCGGGCCCAGTTCACGGGCGAGCGAGGCGGCCAACTGGATCTGGGCGGACTTCGCCACCCCGTACTGGACGGGCGGCCCGGGCTTCCAGCCGGAGATCGACGAGATCACCACGACCGATCCGCCCCCGGCAGCCCGCAGATGCGGCACCGCGGCCCGGACCAGGCGTGCGGCATGGCCGACGTTCACTTCCCAGGTCGCCGCCCAGTCCTCGGCGTCCGTCTCCTCGAAGCGGCCGCCGCGAGAACCGCCCGCACAGGCCACCACCCCGTCGAGCCCGCCGAAACGATTCGCCATGGCCGCGACAAACTCCTCCAGGCGCTCCGGTTCGGTGACGTCGAGCGCCTGGGTGAACAGCGGGGAGTCCAGCGATGCCGTCAGCGCCGCCAGGTCGCCCGCGCCGCGCGCGCAGGTCGCCACCCGGGCCCCTTCGGCGGCGAGCAGCCGCACGATCTGCTCGCCGAGACCCCGCGTTCCACCGGTGACCAGGACGCGCTTACCGCGTACCCCCGACCACCCCGTGGGATCGCCTTGGCGCACCGGCGGCCGGCTCCCGCTCACGTTCCTCACCTGATCGAACATACATCCCATGCCACTACGTGCCTGCAACCGGACAACCCCGATACCCCCTGGTCGGCGCGGGGCCGTGCCCTGTTGGCTGCACGGGCAGCCATCGAGCACATCCCCCACCCGCGCTGCAACGAAGGAGGACCGATGACGGCATCCAGGGCTCATAGCCGCGGGCCGTCGCACTCACCGCGGCACGACGCCGTCGTGCCGCCCAGGACGCACCCCAGCCTGGTGCGGACCACGGTCCCCGCCCAACCCTCGCGCGCGGCCGGAGTGCGGGACATGCTCGCCGAGCACCTCACCTCTCTGCGTCTGCCCTCCGAGTGCCTCGAGAACGCTGTCCTCGCGACGGACGAGTTGTTCGCCAACGCGGTCAGACACGGCAGTCCCGGCCCCCGCGACACGATCACCGTCACCCTCGAACACATCGGGCACGAGCTGCGCGTGACGGTCGCCGACCGTTCGTCCGCCCTGCCGCGACCGCGTGACACGGGCGGCGCCGAGGAGTCGGGACGCGGACTGGCCATCGTGGCCGCACTGACCGACGACTGGGGCATCGCACCGCCCGACCCCGGCACCACGGGCAAGAAGGTGTGGTTCACACTGGCGCTCCGGGGCATGCCATGAAGCGATTACCGAGGCATCTCACGGTCGGCATGCCGACGGAGCCGGACGGCGCAGGGCCGGAGTCGGACGGTGCGAAGTCGGAGCCGGACGGAGTACCGGGGGAGCCGGGTCCGGCGTCCGCGCGGATCCTCCCGGCACTCGCCGCCGCGCTCGCCCGGGAACTCTCGCGCCGGGCCGACGAGGAGCGGCACCTGATGCGGCAGGCGCGGACGAACCCCACCCCACAGGTCCGGCGCGGCCTCGCCGAATGCCGCAGGACCAACGCCGACGCCCTCGGGACGATCGTCCGCCGACACGGCTGGCCGGCCGCGGACCTGGTCGGCGCGCCCGCCTCGACCGCCGCCCTGATGATCCTGCTGCACGCTCCGGACCTCGACTTCCAGCTCCGCTGCCGCGACCTGATCGCCCAGGCCACCGCGGACGGGCGCTGCCCCGGCCCTCACCACGCCTACATCGCCGATCACTGCGCGGTAGAACTGGGCCAGCCCCAGTTCTACGGCACCCGGGTCGACCCTGCGACCTTCCGCCCGTATCCGATCCGGCGGCCCGAGACACTCGAGGAGCGGCGCCGCGATGTGGGCCTCGGCCCCCTCGACGAGCAGATGCGGACGCTGCGCCGCGGCGCCTGAGAACGTGATGTGCAGCACGCACGGAAATGTCCCCGCAACGGCGGGGACACGGGTTCTGGCTGGGCACGGCTTGATCGCCGATCAAGGAGGGCAAAAACGCTGGCCACGGTGCGTTCCGCCCATTTGACACCCAGTTGAGGGCACAGATAGGAAACAGCTCTCTGAGGTGGAGAGGTGGACCGTGCACGAACCGAACGTGGTCGGGGACTGGCAGGAGTACGACGAGCACGCCGGCCTGCGCGTCCGCGTCCACGGGGTGGAGCGGGCGGAGCCACCGCGCGGACGCGACGACGCCGCCGAAGGGCTCACCTACTTCCGGTGCCGGGTGACTGTCGAGAACCGTGGTGGCGAGCACTTCGGCATCCATCTCGAGGACGGCCAGATGGACATCCGTGTCGGCCCCGACGGCGAGAGCGCCTTCCTGGACTGGCGCAACTCCCAGTTCATCGAGGGCTACGACGTCTACCCTCTGCGCCGGGCCACCGCGGTCCTCTTCGCCGCGGGCCCGGACGCCTCCCTGCCCCGGGTGGACATCCAGATCCAGCTGAAGGTCGACGACGAGTGGACCGACCGGTACCTGTGGGTCGGCGGCATCGACCTCTACGAGGGTTCGGTCGACGCCGCCGCCCGGTCCGACTCGGCGAGGGACAGCCTCGCCTGTCAGGTGAGCAACTTCCTGCGGGGGGAAGCGGGATCGTGACCCGCTCCCCGGGTCACTGATCAGGCCGTACGGCGTTCCGTCGTCCAGTGGAGCAGGCCCAGCACCGGCAGGGCGGCGCCCAGGACGGTGACCGCGGTCCAGCCGGCCGCGTGGTAGGCGATCGAGCCCAGCTGGGAGCCGAGCGCGCCGCCGACGAAGAAGATCGCGATGAACGCGCTGTTGAGGCGGGCGCGGGCGTTCGGGTCGAGCTGGTAGATGGTGTGCTGGCCGAGGATCAGGGTGGTCTGCACGGCCGTGTCGATCAGCACGGCGGCCAGGGCGACCAGGGTGATGTGGGACTGTCCGAAGCCCGCCAGAGCGAAGGCCAGGGCCGCTACGGCGAAGGCGATCCCGGTCATGGGACGGACGAGCCCGCGGTCGGCCCAGTGACCGGCGAACGGGGCGACGGCAGCACCGGCCGCGCCGACGAGCGCGAAGAGGCCGACGCCGATGGGGGAGTAGTGGAAGTGGGGGCCCGTCAGGACGTACGACACGGTGGTCCAGAACGCGCTGAACGCACCGAACATCGCCGCCTGGTAGAGGCCCCGGCGCAGCAACATGGGGTGACGGCGCACCAGTTGGAGCGTGGAGCGCAGGACATGGGCGTACGGCATGGTCGTGGTCGGCGCGTGCTGCGGCAGGGCCGCGCGCAGGGCCAGCGCCAGCAGGGCCATCAGGACGGCGGAGCCGAGGTACACCACCCGCCAGCCGGCCACGTCGGAGACCAGGCTGCTGAGGGTGCGGGAGAGCAGGATGCCGGTGAGCAGGCCGCTCATCACCCGTCCGACGATCCGGCCACGGGCGTGGTCGGGGGCGAGGCTCGCCGCGAAGGGGATCAGTATCTGGGCGACGACCGAGGTGCCTCCGCTGATCAGGGAGGCGATCAGCAGCATGGGGAAGTCGGTGGCGAGACCCGCGGCGACCAGGGCGAGCGTGGTGACCGTCAGGAGCACGCTGATCAGGCGGCGCTTCTCCAGCCGGTCGCCGAGCGGGACGAGGAAGAGCATGCCCAGGACATAGCCGACCTGGGTGAGGGTGATGAGTCCGCCGGCGGCCGCCGTGCCGACGTGGAACACGTCGCGCAGCGAGGACAGCAGGGGCTGGGCGTAGTACAGGTTGGCGACCGTCATGCCGGAGGCGACGGCGAAGAGGGCGACCAGCCAGCCCGGCACGCCGTGCGCCGCCTGCGCGGTGGCGGTCTGGCCCGGTGACTTGAGGACGGGGGACTTGGACACGGGCACCTTCTCGGGAAGGGAACCGGTGGAGCGGTTCGGGAAGCGCTGGGTGGTGGTCGAGCGGCCTCGTTGCCGCTCGCACGGTTTCCTCAGCGTCCGCGGTGCCTCCGTGCTTCCCCTGTCATGGCGATGATTTCGAATGTCAGTCATCTCCGAACGAGATGAGCTGAGGGATTGAGCTGAGGGATGAGCCACCCCGTCCCTCCGTCGCCTCCCATGTACGACCGTCAGGCCATGTACCGCAGCAGGGCCGCCACCGCCGGGGGCACCTCGCCGCGCGGCTGGACCACCATGACCTTCCAGCTCGGCGCGTGCCGGTCGAAGCGGTGCTTGTCCAGGTCGGGGAAGCGGCCGGCGATCGAGATCGGCATGACGCACACACCCAGGTCGGCGCGGACCAGTTCGGACGCCGCGACGATGTCGTTCACCTCGAAGGTCGTCTCGCGCTCGACGGCGGCCGCACGGAACGCCCGGTCGACGGCGAGGCGGATCGCCCAGCCGGGCGTGAAGTCCACCAGCGGCAGCCGGGCCGCTTCGGCGAGAGTGACTTTCCCGTCGGGCCCGGCCCCGCCCAGGACCCGGCCCGGCGCGGACACCAGCACCATCTCCTCCCGGGCAAGCAGCCGGGTCACCAGACCGCGCTGCTGCTGACGGTCGAGGGCGACCACCGCCAGATCCACCGTGCCCTCGCGCAACGCCTGGCGGATGTCGGTCACGGCCCCCTGCCGCAGCCGCACCACCACTCCCGGATGCTCCGCACGCAGCGCGGCCAGTGGGCGGTGCAGGTCGGCCCACACCCCCTGCATCGTGCCGACCGTCACCCGTCCCCGCAGCTGCCCCCGCGCGGCGTCGACCGCCGACCGCGCCTGTTCGGCGGCCCGCAACGTCGCCCGCGCGGCCGGTACGAAGGCCTCGCCCGCCGAGGTCAGCGACACCCGGTGCGTGGTGCGGTCGAACAGCGGGGTCCCGAGCTCGCGCTCCAGTGCGCGCACGGTGCTCGACACGGCGGACTGCACCACGTGCAGCCGCTGCGCCGCGGCGGTGAACCCGCCCTCCTCGGCCACCGCTACGACGACCTCCATCTGCCGCAGATCCATGTCCTCTCCCGATGTCCCGGTCCATCTCTCGCTGAGATGGTGGTCCTCCTGGGTTATCACAGAACGGG
Organism: Streptomyces sp. NPDC007095; assembly: GCF_040634475.1. Classification (NCBI taxonomy): domain Bacteria; kingdom Bacillati; phylum Actinomycetota; class Actinomycetes; order Kitasatosporales; family Streptomycetaceae; genus Streptomyces; species Streptomyces sp. NPDC007095. The sequence continues at coordinate 6,569 of NZ_JBEYFS010000210.1, read as the reverse complement.
GCGGGTCGGTCTCCCGGCCTGCTGTGGCGTCAGGGGCTGGGGGCGTGGGGGTGACGAGGCAGCGGGTCGGTCTCCCGGCCTGCTGTGGCGTCAGGGGCTGGGGGGTGTGGGGGTGACGAGGCCGGTTTGGTAGGCGATGACGACGAGTTGGGCGCGGTCGCGGGCGCCGAGTTTGGTCATGGCGCGGTGGATGTGGGTGCGGACGGTGAGGGGACTGACGGTGAGTTGGTCGGCGATTTGGTTGTTGGAGTGGCCTTCGGCGGCGAGGGCCATGACTTCGCGTTCGCGGGCGGTGAGGGTGGTGAGGGCTTCGGGGGGCGCGAGGGGGGTGCCGGGGGTGGGGGTGGTGAGGAAGCGGGTGATGAGAGTGCGGGTGGCCTGAGGGGAGAGCAGGGTGTCGCCGGCGGCGACGGTGCGGATGGCGTCGAGGAGGGCGTCGGCGCCGACGTCTTTGCCGAGGAAGCCGCTGGCTCCGGCGCGGAGGGCCTGGGCGACGTATTCGTCGATTTCGAAGGTGGTGAGGATGAGGACGCGGGTGGTGTCGAGGTCGGGGTCGGCGCAGATGGCCGCGGTGGCGGTCAGGCCGTCGGTGTGGGGCATGCGGATGTCCATGAGGACGATGTCGGGTTGGTGGATGCGGGCGAGGTCGACGGCTTCCTTGCCGTTGGTGGCTTCGTCGACGACTTCGAGGTCGGGGCAGGAGTCGATCAGGATGCGGAAGGTCGCCCGGAGCAGGGCCTGGTCGTCGGCGAGCAGCACGCTGATGGTCATGGGGTGCGGTCCTCTTCCGGGGAGGGGGTGTACAGCGGTAGATCCGTGGAGACCTCGAAGCCGCCCTCGGCCCGGTGATCGGCCTTGAGCCGGCCGCCCACGGACAGGGCGCGCTCACGCATGCCGATGAGACCGAAACCGTGGCCAGGGGCCGGAGCGGCGGTCACCGGGTTCGCTCCCTCGTCGGTGACCGTGATGGTCAGCCGGTGGTGGGAGTAGACGAGCCGCACGTGTGCGGTGTCCGAGGCCGCGTGTTTGGTGACGTTGGTGAGCGCCTCCTGAATGATGCGGAACGCGGTCAGGTCCACTCCCGGTGACAGCGGGCGTGCCTCGCCCTCGGTGGTGACGTCGACCTTGAGCCCGGCGGTCGCGAACGCGGCCGTGAGTTCCGAGAGCCGGTCCAGGCCCGGGGAGGGTTCCAGCGGCGCGTCGGGGTCGTTGGTCTGGCGCAGCAGTCCGACGGTGGCCTTGAGTTCGCGCAGCGCCGATGCGGTGGTGCCGGCGAGGTCGTCGAGGATGTTCTGCACCTGCTGGGGATGGGTGCGCTGGAGATGGGCGGCCGTCCCGGCCTGCGCGTTGGCCAGCGCGAGGTGGTGGGCGACGACGTCGTGCAGCTCACGGGCGATGCGCATGCGCTCCTCGGCCACCCGGTGCCGCGCCTCCTCCTCACGGGTGCGCTCGGCGATCTCCGCGCGGGCGTGCACGGCCTCCAGGTAGTCGGCCCGCAGCCGGGTGCTGGTGCCCCAGGCGATGGGCACCAGCACCCAGAAGACGGGGCCGACCGTCGCGAGGACGAGGGACAGCGGATGGTGATAGGAGTCGACGAGCAGCGCGGTGGTGACCAGCAGCGCGGCGGTGCCGGCCAGGCCGATGCGCGCGGTCCTGCGGTCGGTGTGGACGGCCAGCCAGTACAGCGCGGCCATGAGCGGTGCCAGCAGCAAGGGAGTGATCAGATAGCCCAGGGCGTTGGCGGCGTTGGCGGCGGCCGCTGTCACCGCTACCACCGTGAGCGGGTACCTGCGGTGCCACATCAGGGCCAGGGCACCGATAACGCCCAGGAGAATGCCGGGCCACGGGGCGAGGTGCCGGCCGGTGGGTTCCTCGCTGGTCCAGGTGGTGCCGAGAGCGGCCGCGGCGAACAGCAGCACGACGACCGCCACATCCAGGACGCGGGGGTGGTCCTTGGCGAACTTCTGCCAGCCGGTGTTCATCGGGAGGGTTTCCTGTCGGGTGCTGTGACCATGGTGAACCTTTTCAGCCTCCCTGAGCATGGGCGTCCCGTCGTCATGTGTCGGCCGACAATCCCGGCTACTGAGAACGCAGTACCGGGCGACCGGTATGTCGTCCCTGAGCATGACGATGATCGGCTGGACAGACCTCGGCCGGACCGGCCCCCTAGTCGTCGTTCACCAGGATGAGGTCGAGAAAACGGTTGAGCGGTTCGATGATGTCGAGACGCTGGTTGAGCAGCCACTGGGCCTGCAGGCCGTTGAGTACCGCCTGGAAGAGGGTCGCCGCACTGTCCGGACCGAGGCCCTCCCGCAGCTTCCCCTGCGCCTGCAGCTCGCTCAGGCGCCGTGTGACATGGGTGCGGCTGCGCTCGTACCGCTCGACGAAGTAGCCGTGCGCGGGGTGGTCCGGCCGCGAGGCGGTCGCCGCCAGCTCCAGCCACAGACGCATCAGCTCGGGGGTCTTCTGGTGGCGCACCAGCAGAGTGCCGAGATAAGGCGCGAGCGCTTCGAGGCTGTCGACCTCGGCCACGCCCTCCTCCCACTCCTCGGTGTCGCGCTGGGCGAGCACCTCGGCGAGCAGGTCGTCCTTGCTGCGGAAGTGGTGCAGGAGACCGGCGTGGGTGATGCCGGCCCGCTCGGCGATGTCGCGGAGTGAGGCCCGGGCATATCCGCGTTCGGCGAAGCTGTCGCGCGCCGCGCGTACGATCTCCGCTCGCCGGGCCGGTGTCTTCGCGTACGGTCCGCGTGCCTTTCCCTGATCCACCAGCGCATCGTAGCGCTGTGTGAGCGCTTGCTACCCGGACGGGATCAACCCGGTCCGCGCAGGGGGCTCCGGTCACGAACGCCGGACACGCACCTCCGGCGCCCGCTTCGGCAGCGGCCCGCCGCTCGTCCGGGTCCCACTCGTCGTCGGTGGATTACTTGAGACGAGCGAGCGAATTGGAACTTACTTGAGTCAGGCAAGTAGTGCTACCTTGGGTGTATGCCTGCACCAGTGCCACAAGCGCCCGCCTCGTCCGACGTGATCGGGATCGAGCGAGCTCTCAATCGCATCTCTTGTCTGAACAGCCGGGCCCGGCAGCACGATCGCCTGATGGCCATGTCAGGACTGCGGTTGGACCGTGCCGCGGTGGCGCTGCTGCGGCAGATGGCCGATTCCGGTCCCATGCGTCCCGGTGAGCTGGCGGCCCGGTTGGAGGTGGAGGCGTCCCACATCACCCGGCAGGTGCAGCAGCTGCGGAAGGCGGGCTATGTGAGCCGCGCGCCGGACCCGGACGACCGGCGGGCCAAGCGCATCGAGCTGACCCCGGCCGGCCGGGACGCGATCGACCGGATCCGTGTGACGAGCTCGCGGGGCATGCAGATGGCGTTGGCGGAGTGGACGCCGGCGGAGCTGCAGCGCCTTGCGGCACTGTTCCGCGGGATGGTGGACGACTTCCTCGCGCATGCCACCGAGGGTGAGGAGAGCGAGGGGCGGGCCGGCGTGGCCGAGCCCTGGGCCGGTGTGGCCGGAGTTCGGTGTGGTGCGGTCGAGGTTCGGGATGGGGTACCAGGGGGCGACGGGGCGGCGCGGTCGGACTGATTGTGCGGAGGCATGGCCTTTTGAGGGTGTGGGGCGTGGCTGCCCATCGGGGGAGCCTCCGTCAACTCCAGCCCCTGGGTGAGCGCGGCGTCTATGTGGTGAGCGCTCGGCCGCCCGTCCGCACAACCCGGCCGGTGTGTCTGCGGCCGTCCTTCGGACGTCTCGAAGCGCCGTCCGGGGAGGTCGACCGTGTGAGGTCGTGAAGTCTGAAGTCGTGATGCTCCAGCTCTGCACGAATGGTCGTTCCATGGACGGAAACATGAGTGAGAAGCGGTCGCCGGCGCGCGGTGACGGACAACGCGTCCTGGTCGTCGTCGAGGACGCCGAGACCACCGAACTGCTCTCGACGACCATGGAGTTGGCGGGCTACCGGGTCAGCACGGTGAGCACCGGCGCCGAGGCCATGGTGCGCCTTGTCGAGCACCGCTTCGACCTGGTCGTCCTCGATGTGACTCTGCCCGATCTGCAGGGACTCTCCCGCGGGAGCCGCTTCACGCCCGCCGATCGCCCACCGGTGCTCTTCCTGACCGCGTATCAGACCCTGGGCCGACTCGTCCCCGAACTCGGTGCGGGCCGGGAGGACTACGTCACCAAGCCGTTCCGGATCGCCGAGGTCCTCGCACGGGCCGAGGTGCTGCTGCGCGACCGCAGTCCCGAACAGGAGGGGCCGTCCTACGGAGACCTGGTCCTGGACGACGACACCTGTCAGGCGTGGCGCGGTCGACGGGAGATCGGCCTCACCCCCGCCGAGTACCGGCTGCTGCGGCATCTGCTGGTCAACGCCGAGCGTGTGCTGTCCAAGGAGCAGATCTGCCGTCATGTGTGGGGCGAGAGCCGTGCCGACAACGCGATCGAGAAGCTCGTCTCCCGTCTGCGGCACAAGGTGGACCGGGAAGGCCCCGTGCTGATCCACACCCGCAGGGGCTTCGGGTACTGGCTCGGCCACTGACCCCGCCCGGGGCGGTGATCTGCGTCACGTCAGCTTGCGGTCAGGAAACCGGCCGGAGCGTGTCAGACCGGTCCGGTTGCATATGCGTACTGGCCTTTCCGCCGTGCTTCGTTCTCCGTTCCGGCGGAGCCCCCCACCGAGGAGTGACATGGCTGAGACCCTGGCGGGCGTCACTTCGCGCCGACCCCGGCGCCGGTGGAGTCGCGTGACGCGAAGCCGATCGCAAAGGTTCACATATGGGACGAGAGCGCACCTTGGCTCATCGCCCGCCGCGCCGACCGGCGCGTCCTGCCGCCGGCCCCCGCGTCGTCGGCGGCGACCCCTTGGGCGGTTTCCCGCATGTGACCGAACACCGGGAGCGGATTGCGAAGATCGCCCCGAGGGGCATCGCCGCCAAGGACCCTCCCACGCACACGCGGCCGCGGCGGACGGTTGCCGGTTCGTTTCGCGAAGAACGGTCGGAGTGCCGTACGGCGAGCACGAGTTCTTCCCCTGGGACTGGGGCTGGGACTGCGGCCGTGCACCGACCTGTGCCGACCTGTACGACCGAAAGGAAAAGATCATGCGTATAGAACTGGACGAACCGAAGTGCGTCGCGTCGGGGCAGTGTGTGATGGCCTCTCCCGAGGTGTTCGACCAGCGGGAGGACGACGGCGTCGCGATCCTGCTGGAGGAGGCGCCCGGCGCTGAGCTGCTCGACGGCGTGCGCGAGGCCGTCGCGATCTGTCCCGCCGCGGCGATCCGGCTGGTCGAGAAGTGAGGCGGATCCTGGTCGTCGGCGCCTCGGCCGCCGGGCTCGCGGCGGCCGAGACGCTGCGCCGGGAGGGGTACGACGGCACGCTCACCCTCGTCGGTGAGGAGGCCCATCTGCCCTACGACCGTCCGCCGCTGTCCAAGCAGATCCTCTCCGGCGAGTGGAGCCCGGAGCGGCTGCCGCTGCGCGCCCGTGCCGATCTCGACGCCCTCGACCTCGACCTGCGTCTGGGGCGCGCCGCTTGCGGCCTCGACCTCGCCGGGCGCGCGGTGCTGCTGGCCGACGGGACGCGGCTGCCGTACGACGGCCTGATCGTGGCGACCGGCGTACGGCCGCGCAGGCTGCCCGGCGAGGGTGACGCGCATGTGCTGCGCACCCTGGACGACGCGCTGGCCCTCAGGGACCGGCTGGGGCCCGGGCGGCGACTCGTGGTCGTCGGTGCGGGGTTCCTCGGCGCGGAGGCCGCCGCGGTGGCGCGGGGGCTGGGAACGGAGGTCACGCTCCTCGAGCCGGCGCCGGTTCCGCTGGCCCACGCGGTCGGTGAGCAGGTGGGACGGGTCCTGTCGGGGGCTCATCTGGACCACGGTGTGGACCTGCGCACCGGGGTCGGTGTGGCCGACGTGTCCGACACCGGCGTACGGCTCACGGACGGGGAACTGGTCGCGGCCGACGAGGTGTTGGTGGCGATCGGTTCGCTGCCGAACACCGAGTGGCTGGAGGGCAGCGGTCTGAAGGTGACCGACGGGCTCGTCTGCGACGAGTACAGTGCCGCCGCGCCGGCTGTGTACGGTGCCGGGGACGTGGCCCGCTGGCACAATCCGCTGTTCGGTATGTCGATGCGGATCGAGCACCGGACCAACGCCGCCGAGCAGGGCGTGGCCGCCGCCCGCAATCTGCTCCACCCGGACGCGCGCAAGCCGTTCGCGCCGGTGCCGTACTTCTGGTCGGACCAGTACGACATGAAGGTGCAGGCGTTCGGGCATCTGCGTGGGCACGACGAAGTTGCCGTGGTCGAGGGCGAGTTGGACGCACATCGGTTCGTGGTCGCCTACCGTGCCGGTGACCGTCTGGTGGGGGTCCTGGCGATCGGCATGCCGCCCAAGGCGATCCGCGGCTGGCGCCAGGCCGTGGCGACCGGCGCGTCATGGCACGAGGCCGTCGATGTGGCACCGCCGCCCTCCGCCGCGTCCTAGGTCCTGTCGTCAAATTCCCGTCGTCCGCCCGGAGGGCGGGCCCTGCGGCGTCAGGTGCGTGCTCTCGGCGTGCCGGGCACAGGCCCTC
>NZ_JBEYFS010000209.1:0-21539 GCF_040634475.1 Streptomyces sp. NPDC007095 | reverse complement strand
AGGGCCTGTGCCCGGCACGCCGAGAGCACGCACCTGACGCCGCAGGGCCCGCCCTCCGGGCGGACGACGGGAATTTGACGACAGGACCTAGGCGCGAAGAACGAGAACGGGTCCCTGTGCCACGCCACCAGCGCACAGGGACCCGTTCCTTCAGGGGGCCGGGGCCGCCCATGCCCCGGCCCGCGCCGACTTCAGCCGGTGGCCGTCACCCCCCGGCCGGCGGCGCGTCCCGGAAGCGTGGTGGGCCAGTGGGCCATGGCCGCCGTGGCCCCGTACCAGGCGAGCGCTCCGCCGGCGACGGCGAACCAGCCGCCGACCTTCCCCAGACCCCCGCTGTCACCGAACTGCCCGACGGCCAGCAGGAGAAGGGCGACGAAGAGCAGCGCGTACGTTCCTCGGGTGAGAAGTGAGGCGCCGCTCGCGCCCGCGGTCAGGCTCAGCGCGACGAGCGCGAACAGGAGCAGGAAGAGACCGGTCGCGTTCGCGGACATCTGCGTGCCGGCCGTGACGCCCCAGGTGAACCAGAACGCGCCGAGTGCCGTGAAGGCCGTACCGGTGAAGGCGTCGTGGTCGCGGAAGGCGAACAGCCCGGCTGCGAAGAGCGCGATGCCACCGACGTAGGTGGCGAGCGAGACGGAGTCGGCCGCTGTCACGCCGTCGATCACTTGGGTGTGACCGAGGCCGAAGAGCAACAGGGTGAGGCCGAGCGCGAGGTGGCCGAGGGTCGAGGTGATGCTTCCCGCGGAGACGTCATTGTCCACGGCGGGCTCCCTTCATGCATGTGCAGTTGTGCTGCGTGGTACCGGCCGTGCGGTTGGTCCGGTGGCCGGTATGTACCCTTCACAAGGGCACAAACCACCTCTACGCGCGAGTAGATTCATGCCGTTTCAGGCACCCGTCAAAGGGAGTTGACGGTAGGTCAGGGGTTGCGTCGGGGGATGCGTCAGGGGATGACGATCACCGGGCGCTGCGCACGCTTCGCGAGCCGTCCGGCCACCGAGCCGAAGATGCGCCCGACGATGCCGTGCGTGGAGCCGACGACGATCGCGTCCGCCTCGTACTCCCGTCCGACCTCTTCGAGTTCGTGACAGATGTCACCGCCGCGCTCGACGAGGATCCAGGGCACCTCGGCCAGATATTCGGCGCACGCGAGTTCCAGGCCGAGCACCTCGGTGCGGTGGTCGGGCACGTCGACGAAGACCGGTGGTTCACAGCCCGCCCACACGGTGGTGGGCAGCCGGTTCGCGACATGCACGATGATCAGGCCCGAGCCGGAGCGGTGGGCCATGCCGATCGCGTAGGCGAGGGCGCGCTCGCTGGACGTCGAGCCGTCGAAACCGACGACGACGCCGTGCTTGAAGGCGGGATCGCAGGACTGGCGGGGTTCTTCCGCCGCCAGGGGCTCGGCCGACGTGGGATCGGCGAGCGGGCGCTTGCGGTCCGCGGGATCGAAGAATTCGTGACCGGCCATGGGTATCTCGGCGTTTAGATCCTCGTGGTGGGGACGAAAAGTGCGGCAGAGCTGTGTCCGGGAATCATCTTCCCAACCCCATACCCCCAAGGGTACGGCGGCACGCCTCCTCTGCCCAGATCTCGCGCGCACTGCGCGGCGTTCCCCGGAGCATGCATGAGAGGCGCCCTTAACGCAATGGTTGCTGCCCCGTACAGGCGGTTTGCACAGGGTTCACCCAGGCTCGCGGTCTTTCGTAGGTGACCGGCGGGTCGAACACGCGTTGAACCGATGAGCCACCGTCATGGAGAGCACTGGAGTACCAGGGAACCAGGGAGCAGACCGTGCCAGGACCAGAGACCGCGTCCCACCCCTCCTCCCCGGCGCCCGCCACGTCACCCGGACCGGACACGGCGAGCGAGGTGGTGCGGTGGGCGGCCTTCAGCTGCGTCCTGGTCCCCGTCGTCCTCGTCGGGTTCGGCACCTCCCTCGCCGGCGCGGCCGGTACGGCGCTGGGCCTGGCGGCCGTGACCGGCGTCTGCCGGGTCCTCCTGCGCCAGTCCGAGCGCGTCGCGGCCCGCCTCCATGCGGACGAGCCGGTCTCACCCCGGGCCCGGCACAGCAGGACCGGCCTCCACGGCGGCGTCCCGCACCACCACCACGGCCGCCCCGGGCGTGGCCGCCGGGGTCGCACCGAGGCGCCCCGCGGGGAGAGAGACCCCGGCGCCCGGGACGACGGGGTCCATGGCGAGACGGCCCACGCCGAGGGGACCACCCCCGGCACCCGGAACCCCGGCGCCAGGGCCATGGCCGGGGCCCGGAGCGACCAGGGCCGCGCCGTACGGGACGAGGACGGACGGGACCGGGACGGACGAGACCGGGAGGCACAGGACCGGGAGGCACGGGACCGGGACGCACGGGACCGGGACGCACAGAACCGGGAGGCACGGGACCGGGACGCACAGAACCGGGAGGCACAGGACCGGGACGCACGGGACCGGGACGGACGGGACCGGGACGCACAGAACCGGGAGGCACGGGACCGGGACGCACGGGACCGGGACGGACGGGACCGGGACGCACGGGACCGGGACGCACGGGACCGGGACGCACGGAATCCGGACGGACGGAATCCCGGCGCACAGGCCCAAGACACGGCGAACCCGACCGGACAGGACCTTCCCCCGGGAAACCTGGCCGAACCAGACGGGCACCCGAAGAACCTGATCACCTGGGACCGGGCCCCGGGAAACCTGGCCGAACCAGACGGGCATCCGGAGAACCTGATCACCTGGGACCGGCCCCCGGGAAACCTGATCAGGTGGGACCCGAGCGGCTGGAACCGGGACGCACAGGATCCGGACACCCGGGTCCAGGACGCACGGGATCCGGACACCCGCGTCCGGGACGCTCCGGGCCAGGACACGCGCGACCAGGACACAGGGCGCGACGCCCCTCGCGGCGGTGTCCCGCTCGAGCGCCCCGCACGGCACCGTGGCACGCAGGATTTGGCCGACTCGCACATCATGAACGGCTTGCAGGGCAGTAGTGGTCCGGGGGCGCACAGGGGCGGACGTCACGGCGGAGGAAAGAAGCCGGTTGACTGACCGGTTTGCGCGCACGCCCCCGCTTCTTTTCAGCCAACTTCGGGCACCCGCGCATCCCTTGCTCGAACGACCCCCCAACCCGCGTTCCACCTGCACCGAAAGGCCTCCGGAGGGCGCACGCACCCTATGGGGATTGGCCACTGACACGAGGCGCACTTCCCTGCAAGGCCCACGAGTGCAACGCTTCGTGATCGAATGCTTCACGCCAAGTTGCCATGTCGACATTCTGCCGAGTGCCGAACTGGTCACCTTGGCGCCACGGGACACAGTAGATTCGATCTTGACTGTCTTACGGCGGGGGACTCGTGCAGGACCGAGGGGAAACGTGCAGGAGCGACACAACCGAGGAGCCGCGACCACCGAGGGGGGCTTAGCAGTATGAGCCACGACTCCACTGCCGCGCCGGAAGCCGCGGCCCGGAAACTTTCCGGGCGACGCCGCAAGGAGATCGTCGCGGTGCTGCTGTTCAGCGGCGGCCCCATCTTCGAGAGTTCCATACCGCTGTCGGTGTTCGGGATTGACCGCCAGGACGCCGGCGTGCCGCGCTACCGACTTCTGGTGTGCGGCGGCGAAGAAGGCCCGCTGCGGACCACAGGGGGCCTGGAACTCACCGCGCCGCATGGCCTGGAGGCGATCTCGCGGGCGGGCACCGTCGTGGTGCCGGCCTGGCGTTCGATCACCTCGCCGCCACCGGAGGAGGCGCTCGACGCGCTGCGCCGGGCGCACGAGGAGGGAGCCCGCATAGTCGGACTGTGCACCGGCGCCTTCGTGCTGGCCGCCGCCGGACTGCTGGACGGCCGGCCGGCGACGACCCACTGGATGTACGCACCGACGCTGGCCAAGCGGTACCCGTCGGTCCACGTCGACCCGCGAGAACTCTTCGTGGACGACGGGGACGTACTGACCTCCGCGGGTACGGCGGCCGGAATCGATCTCTGTCTCCACATCGTGCGGACGGACCACGGCAACGAGGCGGCCGGCGCGCTGGCCCGCCGTCTTGTCGTGCCCCCGCGCCGGAGCGGCGGTCAGGAGCGCTATCTCGATCGATCTTTACCAGAGGAGATCGGCGCCGACCCCCTCGCGGAGGTCGTCGCCTGGGCGCTGGAGCACCTCCACGAGCAGTTCGACGTCGAGACGCTGGCGGCACGCGCGTACATGAGCCGCCGCACCTTCGACCGCCGGTTCCGCTCGCTCACGGGGAGCGCTCCCCTGCAGTGGCTGATCACTCAGCGCGTACTGCAGGCGCAGCGGCTGCTGGAGACCTCCGACTACTCGGTCGACGAGGTCGCCGGACGCTGCGGCTTCCGTTCGCCGGTCGCGCTGCGGGGTCACTTCCGGCGCCAGCTCGGCTCGTCCCCGGCCGCGTACCGGGCGGCGTACCGCGCGCGCAGGCCGCAGTCGGAGCGGCCGTCGGACGTGGACGGCTCCGCGGGCCAGGCCGGGCCACCGCCCGTCCTGAGCCAGGAGAGCCCGGTGCCGCTGCAGACCCGCCGCACGGCGGCAGCCACCGCCCTGGGCCCGTCGACGTCCCTGTCGACGGAGCCGGGCAAGACGGGCACCGAGCTGTACGCGGCCGGGCGCCTGCCGGGGCAGCGCAGCGCGCCCTGAGGCGATGACGCGAGACGGTGGCGGCCCGGAACCCGACGAGGGTCCCGGGCCGCCGCCGTCCCAGGCCACCACGCAGGTCACCGCCGTCCCGGATCTGCCCGTGCGCCGGAGCGCGCCGTAGGGTTAGGGCCATGAACGATCGCATGGTGTGGATCGACTGCGAGATGACCGGGCTCTCGCTGTCGGAGGACGCACTCATCGAGGTGGCCGCGCTGGTCACCGACTCGGAACTGAACGTGCTCGGCGAAGGGGTGGACATCGTGATCCGCCCGCCGGAGCGGGCGCTGGAGACGATGCCGGACGTGGTGCGCCAGATGCACACGGCCTCCGGCCTCCTCGACGAACTGGCCGAGGGCACGACTCTGGCCGACGCCGAGGCACATGTCCTCGCCTACGTACGTGAGCACGTCAAGGACCCGGGCAAGGCCCCGCTGTGCGGAAACTCGGTCGGCACGGACCGGGGTTTCCTGTCGCGCGACATGCCGGCCCTCGAGGACTACCTCCACTACCGCATCGTGGACGTCTCCTCGGTGAAGGAGCTGGCCCGCCGCTGGTACCCCCGGGCCTACTTCAACAGCCCGGAGAAGAACGGCAACCACCGCGCCCTCGCCGACATCCGCGAATCCATCGCGGAGCTCCGCTACTACCGCGAGGCGATCTTCGTCCCGCAGCCCGGCCCCGACTCGGACACCGCCCGCACCATCGCGGCGAAGCACGTGGTGTCCGCCGAATGACGCATGTCCGGGGCCCCGAGGGACCCCGGAGAAAGCCTGGCGCAAGCACCCCTTCGGACCCTGTACACTTTTTCTCGGCCGGTCAGGGAAACCAAGACCGGTCGTGGTGGGTGTAGCTCAGCTGGTAGAGCACCTGGTTGTGGTCCAGGATGTCGCGGGTTCAAGTCCCGTCACTCACCCTGATCGACTGAGGCCCGGTCCGCACAAGCGGACCGGGCCTCAGTCGTACGGCGAGCCGTGCGGCCGTACGGCCGAGTCCGTACGTGTCCGGCGTGCCCTCTAGGCTCACCCAATGCCCCCACCCCACCTGCCCGCCCGCACCCTGCGCACCGCCCGCCTCGATCTTCTGCCCCTCCGTGTCGAGCACGCCGGGGAAATGGCCGAGGTGCTGTCCGACCCGGCGCTGCACACGTTCATCGGCGGCACACCCGCCACTCCCGAGGCCTTGCGTTCACGCTATGAACGCCTCGTCGCGGGCTCCCCCGACCCGGCCGTCCTCTGGTGCAACTGGGTACTGCGGCTGCGCGAGGAGGGATGTCTCGTCGGTACGGTCCAGGCGACGGTCACCGGCGAGGTCGCGGAGATCGCCTGGGTGGTGGGCACGCCCTGGCAGGGGCGGGGGTTCGCCGGGGAGGCGGCGCGGGGGCTGGTCGGCCGGTTGGGCGACGAGCCCGGCGTCCGTACCGTCGTCGCGCACGTCCACCCCGGCCACCGGGCCTCCGCGGCCGTCGCCGCGGCCGCCGGGCTGGGCCCGACCGACCGGTACCAGGACGGCGAAGTCCGGTGGGAGCTGCCGCTCGGGCGGTGACCTCAGCCCCCGTGCGGGTGATTGGCGGCCCGCCACGCGTCGGCGAACCGGTGGACGTCCTCGAAGCGTTCCTCGGGGTCGGACCGGGTCGCCCGGACGATCACCGCCTGCTGGGCCGGGGTGCCCCGCCAGGCGCGTTCCTCGTCGCCCGCGTCCAGCAGGAGCCGGGCGGTGCGGCCCAGGGTGAAGACGGTCGTACGGGTGTCGATCACGGCCCCGCACACGAATTCCTCAGGGGCCATGAACCGGCGCGAACCCGGCAGGCGTTCCTCCTCGACCACGAACGGGCCCGGCCGGTACTCGTCGAGGTCGACCAGGTGGACGACGTCGCCCCCGAAGTCGTACAGCAGCGCGCCGTCGTAGAAGTCGACCGCGACATGCCCGGCGGCCTCCACCGCGAGATGGGCGTCGAGGACACGTTCGAAGGCGGCGAGGACGCGGGAGATCGGCAGGGCGCGGAAACGGGCCATGGGGGTGCCAGGGCTCGTACGGTCGCGCGGTCCGCCCACCATGGCCGGATACAGCACCTCGCCCTCCCGCCAGGGCATCACCACCGCCGCGCCGTCCCGCCCCACGGCGATGCGGTGGACCTGCGGGACGATCGCCCGGTGCCGTACGGCCCGGTGGAAGGCCCAGGCTCGTTCGAGCGAGTGTCGTCCGCCGTCGGTCACCGCCTCCTTGACGAACCAGCGCGCCCCGTCGAGCAGACGGACGCCGTACGACACGCACCCCGAGTCCTGCTCCCGGAACGCTTGGAACACCTCCCCCACCCTGCCCAGGTAGGGCTCCATGGCGGGCACTTCATCGACTCCGAGCAACGGATGGAGGACCATACCGATCAGATTGCCCTATCGAAGCCTTTCCGTGCGTCAGGACGAGGCCCGCACCACCAGTTCGGACGGCAGCACGACCTGCCGCTTCTCCAGACCGCGCGAGACCGCGGGCCGGCGGTCGGCGATCTCCCCGAGCAGCAGGTCGATCATGGCGCGGCCCATCTCCTCGATCGGCTGGCGCACGCTCGTCAGGGGCGGTTCCATGTGGCGGGCGATGGCGGAGTCGTCGTAGCCGACGAGGGCCACGTCGTCAGGTATGCGGCGGCCCACCTCGCGCAGGACCTGGCGGGCGCCCGCCGCCATCACGTCCGAGCCCGCGAACACTGCGTCCAGGTCCGGGCAGCGGGCCAGCAGCTCGGTCATCGCGCGCCGGCCGCCCTCCTCGGTGAAGTCGCCCGGGATGATCAGCCGGTCGTCCGCCTCGCGTCCGGCCGCGCGCAGACCCTCGCGGTAGCCGTCGACACGACGCTGGGCGCCGAAGACGTCGAGACGCCCCGCCAGATGGACGATCCGCTGGCGTCCCCGGGCGATCAGGTGCTCGACGGCCATGCGGCCTCCGCCGTAGTTGTCGGAGTCCACGGACGGCAGTGTCTCGTCCACCGAGCGGCGACCGCTGATCACAGCCGGGATCTCCAGCTGGGAGAGGAGGTCGGGCAGCGGGTCGTCGGCGTGGACGGAGACGAGGAGTACGCCGTCGACACGGTGCGCGGCCAGGTACTGGGCGAGGCGCTGCCGTTCCCGGTCGCTGCCCGCGAAGATCAGCAGCAGCTGCATCTCGGTGTCGGAGAGCTCCGCGCCGACGCCGCGCAGCATGTCCGAGAAGTACGGTTCCGCGAAGAAGCGGGTCTCCGGTTCGGGGACGACGAGGGCGATCGCGTCCGTGCGATTAGCGGCGAGGGCGCGTGCCGCCGTGTTCGGGACGTAGCCGAGTTCGGCGACCGCCGCCTCGACGGCCGCGCGGGTCGCGTCGCTGACCCTCGGGGAGCCGTTGATCACCCGGGACACCGTGCCGCGGCCCACGCCCGCGCGTGCCGCGACCTCTTCCAAGGTCGGCCGGCCGCCTCCCCGGCCCCGCGCTCCGTGGCTTGCCATGGTCCGCCTCCCGTCGACGTCGCGCGCTCCGCGACTGGCCTGGAATCTAACAGCCCCGTTCACCACCGGGACCGCGGCAACCCGTACGTGAACGAGGTTCCGTGCCGATCTCGGCCAGGGCCGTCGATCGAGCCTTCCGCCGGGGCCAATACCCCACTGACACGAGCCACTTCAACCGTCCGCCGCACCCCTTCCCTCCCGCTCCCCGGAGTTAGTTAACAGGCCGATAACTGAACGCATCTCTCCGCGTCGGCTCCCTTGACACCCCCGCGCGAACCGACGACTCTTCAACACATCACCTGTGGGAGCGCTCCCACGGTACCTGACACATACACATCCCGCACGTTCCCCGCCCGAGCCGCAGCATGAACAACGGGCCCAACAGAGCAGTTGGCCGGGGGGTCGGCACGTCAGGCAACAGGAGGACGCAATGCGCACGATCACCCGTCGGTCCCGCAGTCTGGGGGCCCTCGCGGCCGTCGCCGCGCTGACCACAGGGCTGCTGGCCGGCTGTGCCAACGACAGTGGTGGAAGCAGCGGTGGGAGCAGCAGTGACACGGGCGGAGGCAAAGGCAAGACCACGATCACCTTGGGCCTCTTCGGCACTCAGGGATTCAAGGAGGCCGGCCTCTACGCCGAGTACGAGAAGCTCAACCCGAACATCAAGATCGCCGAGAATGTCGTCGAGCGCAACGAGAACTACTACCCGGCGCTCGTCAACCACCTCACCACCAACAGCGGGCTGCAGGACGTCCAGGCCGTCGAAGTCGGCAACATCGCCGAGGTCGTGCAGACCCAGGCGAGCAAGCTCGTGGACCTGTCCAAGGTCTCGGGCGTGAGCAAGAGCAACTGGCTGGACTGGAAGTGGCAGCAGGCCACGACCCAGGACGGCCAGACGATCGGACTCGGCACCGACATCGGCCCGATGGCGATCTGCTACCGCAAGGACCTCTTCCAGCAGGCCGGCCTGCCCACCGACCGCGACAAGGTCGGGCAGCTGTGGGCGGGCGACTGGAACAAGCTCGTCGCCGCCGGTGAGACGTACAAGACGAAGGCGCCCAGCGGCACCACCTTCATGGACTCCCCCGGTGGTCTGCTCAACGCGATCATCAGCAGTGACCAGGAGAAGTTCTACGACTCCTCCGGCAAGGTCGTCTACAAGACGAACCCGGCCATCAAGTCCGCCTTCGACCTGACCGCGAAGGCCGCCTCGGAGGGACTGGTCGGCGCGCAGACGCAGTTCCAGCCGGCCTGGGACACGACGATCGCCAACAGCAAGTTCGCCGCGGTGGCCTGCCCGCCGTGGATGCTCGGCTACCTCAAGGGCAAGTCGAAGCCGGACGCCGCCGGCAAGTGGGACGTGGCCGCCGCGCCCAAGTCCGGCAACTGGGGCGGCACCTTCCTGGCCGTGCCCAAGAGCGGCAAGCACGTCACGGAGGCCGAGAAGCTGGTCACCTGGCTGACCGCGCCCGCCCAGCAGGCCAAGCTGTTCAGCGTGCAGGGCAGCTTCCCGAGCGCACCCGGTGCCTACAACCTGCCCCTGGTGACCGGCGCGAAGAACTCGATGACCGGTGACACACCGATCGGCACGGTCTTCGCAGAGGCCGCCAAGGCGATCCCGACCCAGGTGATCGGCCCGAAGGACCAGATCATCCAGCAGGGTCTGACCGACAACGGCGTCATCCTCGTCACGAAGGGCAAGTCGGCCGCCGAGGCCTGGACGACGGCCACCAAGACCATCGACAACAACCTGGAGAAGTGACCGGTATGGCCACCCGGCACGACACCGCCGCGCCCCCCACCGAGGAGGGGGGCGCGGCCCCGGGCCGTCCGCCCGCCGCGGTACCCGACGAGAAGGAACAGCGGCGCCGCAACCGGCTGTCCCGCCGCTGGCAGCGGGACATACGGTGGAGCCCGTACGCGTTCGTCTCACCGTTCTTCCTGCTGTTCCTGGCGTTCGGC
This sequence comes from Streptomyces sp. NPDC007095, assembly GCF_040634475.1. NCBI lineage: Bacteria > Bacillati > Actinomycetota > Actinomycetes > Kitasatosporales > Streptomycetaceae > Streptomyces > Streptomyces sp. NPDC007095. Next base: position 11,445 of record NZ_JBEYFS010000209.1, on the reverse strand, counting down.
CTGTTCCCGCTGATCTACACGGGCTGGGCCTCGCTGCACACGGTGGAGCTGACGGCGCCCACCGACATGCAGTGGGCGGGCCTGCGCAACTACACCCGCATCTTCGACGACGACTTCTTCTGGAACGCGGCGAAGAACACCCTGACCATCGGGATCATCTCGACCGTCCCGCAGCTGCTGATGGCGATGGGCCTCGCCCACATCCTCAACTACAAGCTGCGCGGCTCGATCTTCTACCGGGTCATGATGCTCGCGCCGTACGCGACGTCGATCGCCTCCGCCTCGCTCGTGTTCGTGCTGCTGTTCGGCCGCGACTACGGCATGATCAACTGGGCGCTGCACGCCATCGGTTTCGACAAGATCGACTGGCAGAACGACAAGTGGCCCTCGCAGATCGCCGTCTCGACGATCGTCATCTGGCGCTGGACCGGCTACAACGCGCTGATCTACCTGGCGGCGATGCAGGCGATCCCGCAGGACCTGTACGAGTCGGCGGCCCTGGACGGGGCCAACCGCTGGCAGCAGTTCTTCCACGTGACCCTGCCGTCGCTGCGGCCGACGATCCTGTTCACCGTCGTCGTCTCCACCATCGGAGCGAGCCAGGTCTTCGGCGAACCGCTGCTGTTCGACGCCAACAAGGGCGCGTCCGGCGGCGCCGAGCACCAGTTCCAGACACTCGGCCTGTATCTCTACGAGCAGGGCTGGGTGAACCAGCACCTGGGCCGCGCCTCCGCGATCGCCTGGACGATGTTCCTGATCCTCATCGTGATCGGGATCGTCAATTACGTCATCTCGCGCCGGCTGCGCGCCAGTAGTTAAGGAGAACCGGCCGTGACGACGACCCTGACGAAACCCCCGGCGGACGCGGTACCCGAACCGCCGAAGCGTCTGCGGCGCCCCAAGTCGGCGCGCGCGGGCGGACAGATGCACGCCGGTCCCCTCGCGTACGTCATCCTCGCGCTGTTCACGATCGGCTCGCTGGGCCCCCTGGTGTGGACTGCGATCGCCGCCTCCCGCGACACCAACCGGCTGGCGCAGTCCCCGCCGCCGTTCTGGTTCGGCTCGAACCTCTTCCACAATCTCGACGTCGCCTGGACGGAGGCCAACCTGGGCGAGGCGTTCGTCAACACCACGTTCGTGGCGGGTGTTTCCGCGGTGACCGTGGTCTTCCTGTCGACGCTCGCCGGGTTCGCCTTCGCCAAGCTGCGCTTCAAGGGCCGCGGCGCCCTGATGCTGATCGTCGTCGGCACGATGATGGTGCCGCCGCAGCTCAGCGTGATCCCGCTCTACATGATGGTCGCCAAGCTCGACTGGACGGACCAGCTCCAGGCGGTGATCTTCCCGTCGCTGGTGAGTGCGTTCGGGGTGTTCTTCATGCGGCAGTACCTGATCCAGGCGCTGCCGGACGAGCTGATCGAGGCGGCCCGTGTCGACGGCGCGAGCAGCTGGCGGGTCATCTGGCACGTGGTGTTCCCGGCTGCCCGGCCCGCCATGGCGGTGCTCGGCATGCTGGTGTTCGTGCAGACGTGGAACGACTTCCTGTGGCCGTTCCTGGTGCTCACCCAGACCGGCAACCCGACCGTGCAGGTCGCGGTCGCGGGCCTCGGCCGCGGTTTCACTCCCGACCAGTCCCTGATCATGGCGGGCGCGCTGCTCGGCACGCTGCCGCTGCTCTTCGTCTTCGCCCTGTTCGGCAAGCAGATCGTCGGCGGCATCATGCAGGGCGCCGTCAAGGGCTGACCTCGTTCACTGGTGGGAGAAGGGGAGCCGGGCCACCGCCGCCCCGGCCCCTCCTCCCCCCCTCTTCTCTGCCTCTTCCCTCCCCCTCTACTTACTGTCGGTCTCCACGACCTCCTATGGGAGCGCTTCCATGCCTGAGTCCGCATCGCCCGTGACCTTTCCCCCCGCCTTCCTCTGGGGCGCGGCGACCTCCGCTTACCAGATCGAGGGGGCGGTACGGGAGGACGGCCGTACGCCCTCCATCTGGGACACCTTCAGCCACACGCCCGGCAAGACGGCCGGTGGTGAGACCGGTGACATCGCTGTCGACCACTACCACCGCTACCGCGACGACGTGGCCCTGATGGCGGAGCTGGGCCTGTCCGCGTACCGCTTCTCGGTCTCCTGGTCCCGGGTGCAGCCGACGGGCCGCGGCCCCGCTGTCCAGCGCGGCCTGGACTTCTACCGCAACCTCGTCGACGAACTGCTCTCGCACGGCATCAAGCCCGCCGTCACCCTCTACCACTGGGACCTCCCGCAGGACCTGGAGGACGCGGGCGGCTGGCCGGAGCGCGACACGGCGTTTCGTTTCGCCGAGTACGCGCAGATCGTGGGCGAGGCGCTGGGCGACCGTGTGGAGCAGTGGATCACCCTGAACGAGCCGTGGTGCAGCGCGTTCCTGGGCTACGGCTCGGGTGTGCACGCGCCGGGCCGTACGGACGCGGCGGCATCGCTCAAGGCCGCCCACCACCTGAACCTGGCGCACGGCCTGGGCACCACCGCGCTGAGGTCCGTGATGCCGGCCCGCAACACGGTCGCGGTCAGCCTGAACTCGTCGGTGGTCAGGCCCCTTTCCCCGTCCGCGGCGGACCTGGCGGCGGTTCGGCGCATCGACAACCTGGCCAACGGCGTCTTCCACGGCCCGATGCTGCACGGCGCCTACCCGGAGGGCCTGTTCGCGGAGACCTCCTCGATCACGGACTGGTCGTACGTCCTGGACGGCGACCTCGCGGTGATCAAGCAGCCGCTCGACGCGCTCGGTCTGAACTACTACACCCCGGCGCTGGTGTCGGCGGCGGAGAAGTCGGCGGACGGCCCGCGCGCGGACGGGCACGGGGCGAGTGCCTATTCGCCGTGGCCGGGCGCGGACGATGTCGCGTTCCACCAGACCCCCGGTGAGCGTACGGAGATGGGCTGGACGATCGACCCGACCGGCCTGCACGACCTGATCATGCGCTACTCGCGGGAGGCCCCCGGTCTGCCGTTGTACATCACGGAGAACGGCGCGGCCTACGACGACAAGCCGGACCCGGAGGGCCGCGTCCACGACCCCGAGCGCATCGCGTATCTGCACGGTCATCTGGCAGCGGTGCGCGGTGCGATCGCCGACGGCGCGGACGTGCGGGGCTACTACCTCTGGTCCCTGATGGACAACTTCGAGTGGGCGTACGGCTACGGCAAGCGGTTCGGAGCGGTGTACGTCGACTACGCGACCCTGAGCCGTACGCCCAAGTCCAGCGCGCACTGGTACGGGCAGGTGGCCCGGACGGGGTCGCTGCCGTCGGCGACGTCGGCCGACGCCGAGTAGGTCATTCGGTTCCTTTGTCCGGGGGCGGGGGGAGGGGCGCGGCGCCGGGGGGTGCCGCGCCCCCGACGCGTATCGCGTGCGCGTGCCGCCCGATCAACGTCCGAGCTCGAACCAGGTGGCTTTGCCCGGCCCCGGGCCGTGCGTGCACACGCCCCAGGCGTCGGAGCCGTAGGAGATGAGCTGTATACCGCGGCCGTTCTCGGCGTCGGGGGCGGCGGTGCGGCAGGTGGGCAGGCCCGGGGCTTCGTCGTGGACGAGGACGCGGAGTCGGTGGGGGTCGGTCCAGCCGGCGTAGAGGGTCACGGGGGTGGTGCAGTCCTTGCCGACGCAGGCGTTGATGGCGTTGGTGACGGCTTCCGAGGTCAGCAGCACTGCGGTGTCGGTGAGTTCGGGGCGGTGGGAGGCGGTGAGGAGAGTACGGACGGTTTCGCGGGCGGCGCGGACCCAGACGGGGTGGGGCGGGAAGACGAGGGAGACGTCGGTGGGGGCGGGGAGGGGGTGTGGGGGGTCCTCCATGAGGGCTCCTTCGGGTGTGAGTGGGTGTGGGCGCGCGCACGTGGTGACCAGGTCCGGGGCCTCAACTGGGGTGAGGGTGGGGGTACTTCCTCGGGGCGCGGGGCACTGGTTGGATGCCTTCGACGGTATGGCCACACATGGGAGAGTTACAACTGTGTCCGCCCAGTTCCCCCCTCACGGGTGACGTCGCTCCAAGGCGGTGGACGCCGGAAAGAGCCGCGCGGCACACTGCGCACGGTCACAGGGAGGACCGCATGCCACCAAGGAGCAGCCCAAGTGAACGACAGCGACGCCTGGGTGCGGAGCTGCGCAAACTGCGCACCCAGGCCCGAATGTCGGGTGACGCCGCCGCAGAGGTCATCGGAGCCGAGCGCACCCGGGTCAGCCACATCGAGATGGGGCGCGTCGATGTTCCGCGCAACGGGCTTTACAAGTTGCTACGTGCCTACAGTTGCCCGGAGGGCGCTTACTTCGAGGGCCTGATGGAAATGGCCCAGGAACGCGGCAAGGGCTGGTGGGACGACTATCGGGACGTGGTCGACTCCTCGGCCTGCGATCTGGCGGAGCTCGAATCGAGGTCGACGGTCCTGCGGACTCACGAGTCGCTGTTCGTCCCCGGCATGCTGCAGACGAGCGACTACGCCCACGCGGTGATCAGCGAATCGGAGCCGAACCCCCGGCGCGCGGACCGCTTCGTCGACTTCCGTCTCGCGCGACAGCACGCCATCCTCGACAGCACCTCAGTGACGTACCGGGCCATCATCTACGAGGCCGCACTGCACGCGCAGATCGGTGGCCCCAAGGTCATGCGTCAGCAGTTGCTCCTGCTGATTGAGGTAGCACGGCGGCCCAACGTCACTGTGCAGGTGTTCCCCTTCACCGCTGGAGCGTACTCCGCGTACAGCCGCTCGTTCGCCATCTTCGGTGGTGTAACGCCCGAACTCGACACGGTGTATCTGGAGCACCCGACTGAATCGCTCTTCCTCCGGGATGGTGAACAAGTCGACGGGTACGCCAAGATGTTCGAAAGGCTCTCTGACCGGGCCCTCGCACCCGTCGACCCCGAGTCGGCTCCGGAGTCCCACGACACCAGGGATTCACTGAGCCTGATTCAGCACGTGATGTACACCCTGTGAGAGGAACCGCAATGCCCCAACTCACCTGGCAGAAGTCTTCGTTCAGTGGCGGAGGCAATGGCGAGTGCGTAGAGCTGGCGGCAGCCACGACGTCGGACCACATCCACCTCCGCGAAAGCGACCAGCCCGCCACCATCGCCACCGCTACACCCCACGCCCTGGCGAACCTGCTTCACGCGGTGAAGGCCGGAAACCTCAGTCACTGAGCCTCAGGTGCTTGCTATCGGCCCGGCATCCCGCGGAAATGCGTCGGCTCACACTGCGACGAGGCGGACCCTGTCCCCGCACAGCTTGGCCATGTCGTCGAGGTCCGAGGTGAGCATGACCACCGGGCGGCGCTGCCGCAGCGCCATCTCGGCCACTACGGCGCCGATCGCGTACTTACGGCCGTGCAGCCCGGCGCTGATCAGCATGGCTGAGGCAGCCTTCGCTTCCTCGTCACCGACAGGCACGACTCGCACCCCCGACAGCACCCAGGCGAGCCGAGCCTTGTCAGTCCCCTGATGGACCGCCTCGATGATGGTGAGCGCGCTGATGACCACTTCCATGCCCCGCTTGCGCGCCTCGCCGATGAGCGCGACGGCAGGCTCGCGGTCATCGACGAACTTGGTCAGGCCTTCGCAGTCGAGGACGAGGGTGCCTTCGTGGCTCAGCTTGCGGCGGGCCACTGCCCCTCCTCGGCGAACACCTCGTCGAAGACGCGGCGCGCCCGCTCCTGCTCGGGCTCGGAGATCGGCCCGTTGCGGCGCTCGTAGTCGGCCAGGTACTCATCCAGGATCTGGCCGCGCAGCTCACGCTCCACGGCCTCGGTGATGAACGCGGAGAACTCACGCTTGCCGACCCGCCGACGGATCGCCTCGGCCGTCCCCTCCGGGAGGGAAAGACTGACGCGGGTGGCGGGCCCCTCGCCGACGCCGTACGGAGTCTCCGTCCCTCCGATATCGCTCATGCGAGCAATTTATCAAACGAGTAGGAATCTCTCCTGGGCCGCCGGGCAGATGCCTTCAGAAAGTTGCCTCGGCGCCGCCGAGATTGCCGTCAGGGTGGCCTTCGAAGGGGGCAGAGCCGACCTCGGGCGACACCCCGCGGCGGGGACGGCGCGCCCTCTCCCTCCCCTCCCGCAAAGGCCCTTCACGACCCTCCGCGCATCTACCCTGACCTGGCCTTTCGCGCCTACTAGGCCCTACCGTCGCCCCATCACGGAAGGGGACCGGATGGACCGGAACATACGCACGATCGACGACGTACTGAACCTCCTGGACGGCCTGTTCGCGCCGGAGGCCGATCGGTGGACGGCGGGCGGCGCCGCCTGGTGGGACGGCTTCTACGCCGACCGCTCCAAGCCCGTACCGTTCTTCGTCGCGAAGCCGGACGAGAACCTGGTCGGATACCTCGACGAGAAGCTGATCGCCCCGGGCCGCGCCCTCGATCTGGGCTGCGGGCCGGGGCGCAACGCCCTTCATCTGGCCGCCGCGGGCTTCCAGGTGGACGCGGTCGACCTGTCCCCGACGGCGATCGCCTGGGCCGAGGACCGTGCGCGGGAGGCCGGAGCCGAGATCCGCTTCCACTGCGGCGACGCGTTCGCGCTCACCCCTGACGACCTCGACGGCCCTTACGACCTGATCTACGACTCGGGCTGTTTCCACCATCTGCCGCCGCACCGCCGTATCAGCTACCTCGCCCTGCTCGACCGGGTCCTCGCCCCGGGCGGCCATCTCGCCCTCACCTGCTTCGCCGCCGGCGAGATGGGTTCCGAACTCCCTGACCAGGCCTTCTACCAGCAGTCCGCGCTGCACGGCGGACTCGCCTACACGCCCGAGTCCCTGCGCTGGGTCTTCTCCGACCTGACCGAGGTCGAACTGCGCCGCATGCGCGACGAGCCGCCCGAGTCCGCGCTCTTCGGTGAGCCCTTCCTCTGGACGGCCCTGTTCCGCCGCGACGGGTAACCCCTGGCGGGGTCGGCTACTTGTACGTGCCGAACGACTTCGAGAACGCGCCCGCGTCCTGCACGATCGAGCTGCAGGTCGCGTCGGCGGAGTTCTTCGCACCGCCCGGGCACTGCTTGTCGCGGGCGGCGGACCACATGGAGAGCCAGCCGAGGCCCTTCGACTTGGCGAAGTCGACCAGTTGGGCCGCGTCGTCGACCTTGAAGATCTCGGAGGCGACGTCGTTGACGCCGATCATCGGGGTGACGGCGACGGACTTCCACGCCGCGCTGTCCGACAGCCCGAGGACGCTCTTCACCTGGGCCTGGGTGGCGGTGGCGGCCTGCTCGGCGTAGGTGCCCATGTCACCGTTGTACGAGGGGCCGTAGTCCATCGCCATGATGTTGACCGCGGAGATCTTCACACCGTTCGACTTGGCGCCGGAGAGCAGGTTCACGCCGTCCTGGGTCAGGCCCTCCGGCATGACCGGGAGGGTGAAGGACACGTCCAGGTTCGGGTGTTGCTGCTGGAGCTTCGCGATCGCCTTCGCCCGGTTCGTGTTCGCGGTCGCGTTCGGCAGCGCTCCGCCCTCGACATCGAAGTCGACCTTGGTCAGGTTGTACGCGTCCACGGCCTTCCCGTACGCCGCCGCCAGCGCGTCCGCCGACGAGCAGGTCGTCGCCAGCTCCGAACCCGAGGCGCCACCGAAGGACACCCGGACGTCGCCGCCCTTCGCCCGCAGCGCGCCGATCTGCGACGCCACGCCGTCACTGGCGAGGTCGGTCACCCCGCCCCACTTCGGCGTACAGCCGCCGCCGTCGGTGATGAAGGCCAGGTTGTAGTCCTTCACACCGGTGGCCGTGGCACTGCCGACCAGGTCGAAGGCCGGGTAGAGGGAGGTGTCGACGTACGGCGCGAAGCCCGCGCCGGTCGTCGTGCCGCTGCCGGTTGTCTGCGAGGCGGAAGGAGTGGGTGTGGACGTGGGGGCCGGGGTCGACGTGGGGGGCCGAGTGGCGGTGGATGTCGGGGTCGGGGTCGGCGACTGGGTCGGGCGGCCGCTCGGCTCCGGCGTCGCGCCGTCGTCCACCGAGCACTTGGCGCCGTCGATGACACAGCCCTTCGGGTCCGCGGTGCCGTTCACGACGAAGCCGACGGTGACCGACTCGCCGGCCGCCAGCCCGTCCTTGTCCCAGGACGGCGGCTTGACGGTGACGTGCTGCCCGCTCACCGTCGACGTTCCGTTCCACAACGAGCTGAGCCCGGCGCCCGACGGCAGGTCGAACTCCAGCGTCCAGTCCGCCTTCGCCTGGCCGGTGTCGTTGGTGATGACGTACTGCGCGGTGTAACCCGTCGACCAGTCACTGGTCTTGGTGTACGCGGCACCGACGCCGGCCGCCAGCGCGGTCCCGGAGAACAGGAAGGCACCACCGCCGACCACGGCCGCGGCGACGATCCCGCCTATCGCCTTGTTTCTGCCACTGACCTTGCGCCGGTGCGTAGTGCTCATCGCGTGTGCCTGCCTTCGCGGTTCACGGGGGGTGGGGTGCGGCAGCACGCTAGCGATCCGGAATCGGACAAACCGCCTGATCAGGACGCCCGCCGGCGATCTTATGGTGCGCTTAAGGAAGGCATCGGGGACGGTTAAAGGTAGAGACCAATTTGGCCACGCGCCCGGCCCGCGCCGGGCCCACGCCCCACTCGCGCCGACCTGCGCCAGCTCACGCCCACGCCCCACTCGCGCCGACCTGCGTCAGCTCACGCCCACGCCTCGCCTACGACGCCGCACGGACCCCCTGTGCCCGCGCCGTACCGGAGCCCGCCCGTCCAGCTGGATCCATATGCGCACCTCGGTGCCGCCCAGCACCGACGAACCGATCCGCACGTCCCCGCCCGTCGACTCCGCGAGCCGGCGCACGATGTCCAGGCCGAGGCCGGTCGAGCCGTCACTCCCGGAACCCTTCCCCCGTGCCATCGCGGCCTCCGGGTCCATGATGCCCGGGCCCGCGTCCGACACCAGCACGATCACCGCGTCCTCGCTTTTGTGCACGTCGACCGCGAAGGCCGTGCCTTCCGGGGTGTGCCGGAACACGTTCCCGAGGAGCGCGTCGAGGGCGGCGACGAGGTCGGCCCGGGCGACGGGTATCCGTACGGGATGGTCCACTCCCGCGACCCGCACCTTGCGCCCCTCGTCCTCTGCGAGCGCCGACCAGAAGTCCATCCGCTCGCGGACGACCTCGGACGCGTCGCAGCCGGCGCCGATGCCTATCGCCGCCGTCTGCGGCTTGGCCTCCCGGGCCGTCCGGATGATCGTGTCGACCTCCCGCTCCAACTGCGCCACCGCCGCCCGCGTCTGCTCGGCGGCCGGCCCGTCACCGAGCGAGGCCGTGTTGAGGCGAAGCACGGTCAGCGGGGTCCGCAGGCGGTGCGAGAGGTCAGCGGCCAGCTCCCTCTCGTTCGCCAGGAGTTGTACGACCTGATCCGCCATCGAGTTGAACGCCACCGCCGCCAGCCGCAGTTCGTTCGGCCCCTCCTCGGGCACCCTTGCGCCGAGCTTCCCCTCCCCCAGCTCATGCGCGCCCTCGACCAGTCGCTGCGCCGGCTGCACCATCCGTACCCCCAGCCGGTCGGCGACCGCGACCGAGCCGATGATGAGCGCGACCCCGACCGCGGCGAGCACCGCCCAGGCGGTGCCGACCCCGTTGCTGACCTCGGACTCGGGGACGTAGACCTCGACGACCGCGATCTCGCCGGAGCTCAGCGCGGTGGGCTGGAGCAGGATGGAACCGCCGGGGACCTCCGCGGTGGAGGCCCGGCCGATGGTGCGTGTGGTCGCGATGTCCTTGGCGGCGGCGCGCTGCCGTCCGATGTCGACCGCCTTGGCGCCGTCGCTCGCCGGTATGTGCACGGCCATTCCGTCGTCCGAGCCGGCGGAGGCGACGACCCTCTCCAACTGGTCCCGGTCGGTGGTGATGGACAACGCGGGCGCGATGGCCGCGGCCTGCCGCTCGGCGTTCGAGAAGGCGCGGTCCCTGGCCATCTCCTTGATGACGAGCCCCAGTGGGACCGCGAAGGCCACCACGACCATCGTGGTCACCGCCACGCACACCTTGACCAGTGCCCACCTCATCGCGGCGGCTCCGAGCTCGGTGGTTCCAGCTTCACGCCGACCCCGCGGAGAGTGTGCAGATAGCGCGGCCGCGCCGCCGTCTCGCCCAGTTTCCGGCGCAGCCACGACAGATGGACGTCGATGGTCTGGTCGTCCCCGTACGACTGCTGCCACACCTCGGCGAGCAGCTCCTTGCGCGCGACGACGACACCGGGCCGCCCGGCGAGAAACGCGAGCAGGTCGAACTCGCGCCGGGTGAGGTCCAGTCGGGCGCCGTCCAGCTCGGCCTGGCGGCGCAGCGGGTCGATGGACAGGCCGCCGACCCTGATGACCGGCGACGGGGGTGTATCGCCCGTCGTCCTCGAGCGGCGCAGGACGGCGGCCATCCGCGCGGACAGGTGCTCGACCGAGAACGGCTTGGTCAGATAGTCGTCCGCCCCGTCGTTCAACAGGCGGACGATCTCCGTCTCGTCGTCCCGCGCGGTTGCGATGATCACCGGGACGTCGGTGATGCCGCGCAGCATCTTCAGCGCCTCGGCCCCGTCCAGATCGGGCAGTCCGAGGTCCAGGATGACGACGTCGAAGGAGAAATGGGCAACCTCGCGCAGCGCCTCAAGGGCGGTGCCGACACTGCGCACCGTGTGCGCGGCTTCGGTCAGATGCCGGATGAGAGCGCTGCGTACGAACTGGTCGTCCTCGACCACGAGCACACTTGCCATGCGCCGCACCGTACGCCATCTGTGCGATGCCGGTCCGGTGCCTGTGGATAACTCGGGCCGCCGTTCTGTCAGGAGACATGGGAGACACCCGTGGGGCGCGTGAGGCAGTATGGCCCGCGATGCTCAGAGGATTCGTACACGTACTGGCTTGGTCGCTCGCCACGGGCGCGGCGGTCACGCTGTCGTGGTGGGGCGTCCACTCGGTCATGACGGGGACGGCCTACGATCCGCCGCGCGCGCTGCCCATCACGGTGGGCGGGGCGACGACGCAGGGGTCCAAGCCGCTTGCCTCGTCGACGGGTCGGCCGTCGGCGAGCCCGAGTCCATCCGCCTCGAAACCGACGACGAGTCCGCGGCCGACCGCGACGCCGGCCCCCTCGAAATCGCCCTCCGCCGAACCGAGTCCGAGCGCCTCCGGACCCGCCGGGCAGGTCAAGAGTTACGACACCGACGGGGGGCGGGCCGTCTTCGATCTCGGTACGACCTCCGCGACGCTCGTCTCGGCCACGCCGGGTTCGGGGTGGTCGATGCAGGTGTGGAAGACGGAGTCGTGGATTCGGGTGGAGTTCGCTTCGGGGGCGGATCGGGTGTCGGTGTTCTGTACGTGGCACGACGGGCCGCCGCGGGTGGAGATCGGCACGTACTAGTGCCGCGGCAGGCAACGTTTGCCCGTCAAGGAGCGGCGTCCGGTGCGTGCTCTCGGCGTGCCGGCCGGAAGTCCTCGTACTGGACGTAC
>NZ_JBEYFS010000208.1:0-21608 GCF_040634475.1 Streptomyces sp. NPDC007095 | reverse complement strand
TTCTACCGTCTGCGAACCGGGTGGGTCTCCACGGCGGACGTACGCCGTTGTGCCGCGGCCGTGACCCGTGCGCATCCCGATCCGGCCGACTGGCACCCCGGGCCGGTACTCGCGCCACGTGACCTCTGCACGAGCCCGCTGTCCATGCCGTCGCCCGCGGCGCGCGACGGCCGGCCGTGTCCGCTCTCCATACCGGTGCCACGCTGGTGACCCGGGCCGCCGACCGCGTCCTGACGCGTGCCTCGTCCCGCTGTCTCGCGCTCCGCGGGCTGCGCCGCCCCCGGAGTCGTGGTGCCCGGTGCGCCGCCCGGCCTGGGCCGGGAGGCGCCGGGGCCGCCGTAGCCGCCCATGGCGCCATCGCCCGTCGGTTCCTGACGGCCCGTGTGGCCGTCCGCTCCCCGGCTGTGCGCGGGGATCCTGCGGGGCAGGGACGAGGGACCGGGTTCCGGGTCGACAGCCGCGGGGCGCGGTTCGGTCCCGCCGGGGCGGCGTGGCGGCGGCAGGATGTGCGGGGCCCTGGCCGCGGCCCCCGTGGGGTCGGCGAGCAGCAGATGGGAGCCGGGCACCGCGACGGTGACGGTGACGCCGCCGCCCGGGGTGCGGGTCAGGACGACCTCGATGCCCCAGCGCCGGGACAGACCGCCGACCACGAAGAGGCCGAGGACCTCGGTCGGGGCCAGGTCGAGCCGTTCGCGGCGGATCAGGCGGGCGTTCTCCTCCTCCAGCCGCTCGGCGCTCATTCCGAGCCCGTGGTCGATGATCTCGATCAGGGCGCCGCCGCCGGAGCCGTGCCGGGGCCGCAGGACGACTTCGACGCTGCTGGACGCCGGGGAGAACGTCACCGCGTTCTCCAGCAGTTCGGCGAGCATCAGCGTGAGGTCGCCGACGATGTCGGGGGCGACGGTGACATCGCCCTCGGCGTGCGGGGTGACCCGCTGGTAGCCCTCGATCTGGCCGAGCGCGGCGCGGACGATGTTGCTGAGCCGCATGGGCCCGGTGTTGAGGCCCGTCTCGCGGATGCCGGCGAGCAGCATCAGGCTGTCGGCGTTGCGCTGGAGGCGTACCGCGATGTGGTCGATGCGGTAGAGCCGGTCCAGCACCTCCGGGTCGGTCTCGCCGCGCTCCACCGAGTCGATCAGCGCGAGCTGACGAGCGGTCAGGTTGCTGACGCGGTGGCCGACGTTGCCGAACATCTCGGCGATGTTGCGGCGGCTGATGACCTGGCGCTCCAGCAGGGCGGTCGCGGTGACCTGCACCTGGTTGAACGCTTCGGCGAGTTCGCCGAGTTCGTCGCGGACCGGCACGGGTACGGCTTCGAGGCGCGGCGGGCTCGCGTCGTCGGCGTCGTCGTCGGCGACCCGGGCGAGCTCGGTCTCGGCCGCGTCGGCCACGTGCTGGGCCGCCTCGGTGAGGCTCCGCACGGTCCGCACCACGGAGCGGCGCACCAGCACGGAGAACAGGATCCAGGCCGCGAAGGCGGCGAGGTTGGCGGCCACCAGCCACAGCACCTGCCACCAGGCGTCACTGGACGCCTCCTGGGTGTCGGCGGCGATCTGGTGGATGAGCGACTCGGTGATCTTCAGCCGGTTCTCCGCCTGACGCTGGTACGTCGGGTCGGCGGCCAGGGCGTCGTCGAGCGCGGCGCGCAGCTGTGAGGCGTTCCCCGCGACCAGACCGCCGGGGTCGACCTGCAGCGCGGCGTAGTGCTGGGCGACGACGCTCTGGTACGGGCTGTGCTCGATCGCGGCGAGTGCGGCGCCCTGTTCCTGGCTGGCGAACCGGGTGAAACGCTCGGCCTGGTAGGTGTACTGCTCGTAGTCGCCGACGGCGCCGGTGTATTCGATGAGCGCGTTGGGGTCCCGGGTCCGGGCCGCGAACACGCTGGTCTCGAAGGAGGCGTGGGCGGTGTCGGCGCGCAGCAGCGCGTCCAGCAGATTGCCGGCGGACTCCGAGGACTCGCCGCCCGACTGACCGAGCCCGAGGCCGTTGATGAGGCCCTCGATGACCGATCCGTACGCCGGGTCGATGTTGTCGGCGGGGATCGGACCCTCTTCGATGGTCTTGCGGAGGCTGTCGAGGCCCTCCAGCTCCTTGAGCGCCTGGGCCTCGGCGTCGGGCAACCGGCCCCCGTAGGTGGACCGCACGGCCTCCGCCTGGGCGGTGACCTTCTGCTGCGCCTGGAGGAAGGCGGAGGTGTCAGGTGCCTTGTCGCCGGAGCGGGCCGCCTCGTAGCGCAGGGAGACGAGGAGCGCCTGCCGGTGCTCGGTCTGTACGCCGTCGATGAGCTTGGTGACCTGCGCGCTGTCCCGCACGAGCTGGGCGGTGGAGGCGGCGGAACGGGCCGAGTCGACCTCGGCGTACACGACATAGGCGATCATCGCCGAAACGACGGCGAGCGGGACAATCACCAGGACGTTGAGTTTCCTGCGGAAAGGCCAACGGTCGAGGAGGGAAGGCATCCGGCCTATTCGGGGAGCCGTGGTCTGCGGCCCCCGGGCGGCTTTCCTGTGCGCGGGCACCAAACCTCCTTGACTTCATTCCCAATTGGAAGCCCGCAGCCCGGGCTGCGTGGACTGCGTCATGCCAGCACGCTCGGGCCGAGCAAGCGGAACCAGGTCCCCCGACTCGGCCAACATTAGCGGCTGCCGTAAGAGTACGGCCATGATCAACCAAAAACTGACATGCCGATACGTCGGATTCGCTTACTTTTCGGCCATGTTGCGCCCACGCGGCGAAGCCGTGTGGTCTCCATCGGTGATCTATTCGTGTCTTGACGGTGCGTTACTGGGCTCGATTGGATCGTCATCACGCCATGCCTTCCGGCCGCCGACCGCCCATGCACAAGTCTGGATGACCAACGTGACCCACGCCAGAAGCACCAGAACGACCGCAACGTACGCTGTATCCCTGCTGGTTGTGGCCGCGGCCGCCCTCACGGGCTGCGGTTCCTCCGACAACTCCGACAGCAAGGACCCGCTGAAGGGCGACACCGCCAAGGGCGGCACGGTCGTGGTCGGCTCCAACAACTTCCCCGAGAGCATCCTGCTCGCCGACATCTACGGCGAAGCCCTGAAGGCCAAGGGCATCAAGGTCAGTTACAAGTTGAACATCGGCAGCCGCGAGACCACCTACGGTCTGATCAAGAACGGCACGATCACCGTGCTGCCCGAGTACAACGGCGCGCTGCTGGCCTATCTGAACGCCAAGGCGGCCCCGACCACGGTCGAGGACACCAGCAAGGCCATCACGGCCGCGCTCGATTCCAAGCTGTCCCTGCTCGAGCCCTCCAAGGCGGAGGACAAGGACGCGATCGCGGTCAACGAGGCGACCGCCAAGAAGTACAAGCTCACGACCTCGTCGACGATCGCCGACCTCTCCGCCTCGGCCAAGGACGTGGTCATCGGGGGATCGCCGGAGTTCCAGACGCGCAAGCAGGGATTGGTGGGCCTCAAGTCCGAATACGGCCTCGAATTCAAGTCGTTCAAGGCGCTGGACGCGGGTGGGCCGTTGACCGTGGCGGCCCTCAAGGGCAACAACATTCAAGCCGCAGATATTTTCACGACCGACCCCGGAATCACCAAGAACAAGTTCGTGGTCCTTCAAGACCCGAAGAATCTCTTCGGTTTTGAGAACGTGACGCCGCTGGCCTACAAGAGCGGTCTCTCCGCCGCCGGAGTTTCCGCGCTCAACGCCGTATCGGCGAAGCTCGACACGGACACCCTGGTCAAGCTCAACGCCCAGGTGCAGAACGACAACAAGGACCCGCTGGACGTGGCCAAGAGCTGGCTGTCGACCGCCGGGCTGTAGTTCTGCCGGAAGTGCGCAGGCCGGAGCGGGGGTCCGCCGCTCCGGCTCTTGCCGTGCCGCGGGGTCGCCGAGGCACGACGGTTCGCCCGTCCGTCGCGAGATCACCGACGCCCACCGACTGATCCCCTCATCAGTTCTGAAGAGGCCGCGGACAGGATGAGCGCATGCCCGATCAAGCCGCCGCCCAGCCCGCCAACCGCTTCGAACGCAGGCGCGCCCAGACCCGCCAACCGCTTCGAACGCAGGCGCGCCCAGACCCGCCAACCGCTTCGAACGCAGGCGCGCCCAGACCCGCCAACCGCTTCGAACGCTGGCGCGCCCAGACCCGCCAACCGCTTCGAACGCAGGCGCGCCCAGACCCGCCAACCGCTTCGAACGCAGGCGCGCCCAGACCCGCCATGCCCTGATCACCACCGCCCAGCGGATCCTGGCCGAGCAGGGCACGAGCGAGATCAGCATCCAGCAGATCGCCGAGCGTGCCGACGTCGGGTTCGGCTCCTTCTACAACCACTTCCAGACGAAGGCGGAGCTCTTCGAGGCGGCGGTCGTCGACGCGCTGGAGGAGTACGGCAAGCTGATCGACTCGATCACCGGCGACCTGGACGACCCCGCCGAGGTGTTCGCGGTGAGCGTCCGGCTGACCTTCCGGCTCGCCGGCACCCACCCGGAACTCACCCGCGTCCTGCGCTACGGCGGCCTCCCCTGCATCCACGCCGATTTCGGCCTGGGCCCCCGCGCCCTGCGGGACATCGAGAAGGGCAACGCCTCCGGCCGCTTCCAGGTGGACAGTCCCCTCAGCGCCGTCGGCGGCTCCCCCCTCGGGCTGCTCCAGCTGAAGTCGTCCGCCAAGTCCGAGCAGTCGGGTCCCGGCGCCGACGAGGAGATGGCCGAACTCATCCTGCGCATGCTGGGCCTGCCCCCCGAGGAGGCCCACGAGGTCGCCCGGCGCCCACTGCCGGTCGCCCGGCCGGACAGGTCCTGAGGCAACCTCGTAGGCTCGCGGGCGCCTCAGGGGCGCTCGGTCAGGAACCGGTCGATGGCCGAGGTGAGTTCCTCGGGCTTCTCCACCGGGAGTTCGTGGCCGGCGTCCAGGATGCGCACCTCCGCGTCCGGGTACGCCTTCGCCATCCGCAGCATCTGGGAGACGGGCAGCTGGATGTCGTAGTAGCCGTGGATCATGAGGGTGGGGACACGGATCTCCCCGACCCGGTCGAGGACGTCGAAGGACCGCATCGCGCCGTAGCAGGTCATGACCACCTCCCGCGGCGTGTCCGCGGAGGTCCGGATGCACTCCTTGATCTCCTCGCGCGGGTAGCCGGGGGCGAAGGCCCGCTGGATGTTGGCGGCGACGAACAGCTTGAACGGCACCCGCGTGGACACCGCCATCAGCAGGCCCCTCCCCCGGCTGTACGTCATCCGGCTGATCGAGTTCACCAGGACCATGCGCTCGATCCGCTCGGGGTGGCCCAGCGTCAGGGTCTGCGCGATCATCCCGCCCATCGAGTGACCGACGGGGACGAACCGGTCGACCTTCAGGTGATCGAGGACGGCGAGGACGTCCCCGGCCAGCTCCGCGATGCTCCGCCGTCCCGACCCGTCGCTCTCGCCGTGGCCGCGCAGATCGACACGTACGACCCGCCGCGTGGCGGAGAAGTGCGCCAGCTGGTGGTCCCAGCGGTGCCGGTTGGCGGTCCAGCCGTGGATGAACACCAGGGGTGCGCCCGCACCGTCGCGGGGGCCCTCGTCGTCGTACGTCAGTCTGGCGCCGTCGACTTCGAGCTGCGGCATGGGTGGCCTCCTGCGGTGCGGTCCGGTTACTGACGGGTACGGTAACCGGCCGCCCGGGCCGCCGTCACCGTCGTCCGCCGAGGAATTCGAGGATGTGTCCGAACACGTCGAGGGCGGCGCCCCGGCCGAGGAACGTGTCCAGGTGGCCGTAGCCGGGAATCTCGGTGTACGCGACGTCCAACTGCGGCTGTCTGCGGGCGAGTACGTCGTGACAGAGCTTCTGGGAGTCGAGCCACAGACCGTTCTCGCTGCCGGCGAGCAGCAGGACTGGGGTGTCGATACGGGCCGCCGCGTCCAGCGCGTTCTGCGGCAGCGCCCGGTAGCGGTGGTCGCCGTCGTGCCAGCGCACCACGGTGCGGGCCAGCTCGATGCGGCGCAGATGCGGCAGGATCCACAGCGGGGCGGGGCCCAGCAGCTCGGCGAGCCGGCGGTGGGTGGCCTCGGACAGGTGCTCGTGCACGAACAGTGAGGCGCCCGTCCCCCACGCCGAGTTGTGCAGGATCTGGCAGGTCGGATCCGGGCAGCTCGCCCCGCGCGAGGCGAGGGCGAACAGGGGCGTGTACTTCGACCACAGGCCGGCCTTGCGGATGTCGACCGGTATGTGATCGATGCGGGACCTGAGCAGTTCCCCCGCCAGCGACATGCGCAGCGAGGTGCGGCCCGCGAGCTTCGGCGTCAGGAACACGCCCTGGGACACCACGCCCGCGAGGCCCGGGACCAGCCCGGCCGTCATGCTGAGCGACAGCGTGAGGGAGCCGACGCAGTGGGCGACCACGAACAGCGGCCGGTCGCCGATGCGGCGGCGGATGTGGGAGACGGCCGCGGGGATGTCGTACAGGGCGACGTCGTCGTACGTGTACTTCTGGCCGGTCTCGTTGTACGGCAGTCGGCAGCTGCCCCGCCAGTCGAGCAGCCAGGGCTCGTAGCCGTCGTCGAGCAGGACGTCGACCAGGTTGCGGGTCTCGGGCAGCAGGAACATGTCGGCGGACGCGGTGTGCCCGTGCAGGAGCAGCACGGCGGGGCGGTCCGTGTCGCCGCTGTCGACGCGGGTCAGGCCGAGGCGTACGCCGTCGTCGGCCCGGAAGGGGATCTCCTCGACCCGCGCCGGGTCGAGGCGGTGGTGGAGGAGGCGCAGGGTCGTGGTGCTCCTGACCCTGCGGAGCGTCGGCCTGGTGCGGGAGTCGGTGCTCCGGAGGATCATCGGTGGTGCTCCGAGGGGGTCGGGGTGCGGCGCAGGTCAAGGAGGTCGGCGGCGGCCCGCGCGAACGGGCCGAGCAGACCGCGGCCCATCTCCAGGCCGAACCAGGCGAGCCAGGTCAGCTTGGCGGCCCGCTTCTCCTGGCTGGTCAGGCGCGGGTCGACCTTGATGCCGTCGACCTGGTCGCGCAGATAGGTGTCGGCGGGCACGACGAGCTCGCCCGCCAGGGCCGCCGGTGCGCCCTCGCGGCCGATCTCGACGGTGAGTGCCCGGGTCTGGCGCCACACGTCACGACGGGCCCGGGCGTACTTGTGGCCCTCCAGCCACCAGCGGCCACCGTCCGCGTCACGCAGCGCCAACCGGTAGCTGAGGAGCCGGTGGCGCATACCGTGTCGCTGCGGAATGCCCTCCTCGGGCCGGATCCAGACGTCGCCGCGCTCGACGACCAGCGGTTCGGGATGCACCGCCGCGCACGTCAACTCGCCGGTTGCATCGATCCGGCGCTCCTTCACCAGCTGGTACATGCTCGCGAGGGAGAGAGTGAGCGCCATCGAGCAGGGAGTGTCGGCGGGCGCTCCGACCGGGCCGACACCGCCCTCGGCCGTCTCGGAGAACCACAGGTAGGGCTGGTCGTCCTTGTGCGGCAGCCGGGCCAGCCCGTCCTGGGCGAGCCGCTCGAACGTCCTCAGCTGGGCCTGTGCGTCGTAGCGGGCGGCGGGCCGCAACCCGAGCGCCTCGACGAGTGCGGCGGTGCGCTCGGCGGTCGCCGCCGGACCCTTCAGGGTCGCCTCGCACAGTCTGAGCGCGGTGGGGCTCTGCAACACCCGTGTGAGGAAGGCCAGTTCGGGTACCGGTTCGGCTTCCAGCCGGTCCAGGGCATCGGCCCGCCACTCGTCCCAGTCCCGTACGCGTACGTGCATCCCGCCAAGCGCCATGTCCCGTACGACGTCGTCGAGGGTGTTGGGCACGCCGGTCAGGTGGTAGTCGTAGCCCCACGCGTCGGGTTTGCAGACGATGCCGACCGCGACCCTGCTCACCCAGTCCACCGGGGCCGCGTTCAGGTGGTCGAAGGCGGGGACCGTGCGGAAGCGGCCGAAGGCCGAGAGGAGACCGCTGCTGAGGTCCTGCGGGTTGTAGGCGCCTGTCCTGGTGTGGCCGCCGATGCCGCCGGGGCGCAGGGCCGTGACGATCAGGCCGTGGTCGCGGGCCCGTCGCAGGGCGACCTCCGCCGCCCACTTCGTCTGGTCGTAGCCCGCGACGAGGCGGTCGACGTGGGCGAGCGGGTCGTCCTCGCCCATCGCGGTGATGCCGACCTCGTTGAAGACCGCGATGGATGAGATGTGGTGCAGCGGCTTCGGCCGGCCGGTCGCCGCGAGCTCGGCGAGGGTCAGCGAGCCGATGACGTTGCTCTGCCGCAGCGACTGGTAGCCGCGCAGGAAGTCCACGGCCGCCGCCACGCCGACGACGCTGTCCAGCTCGTGGGTGAGCGTGGTCCACAGTTCGTCGGACAGGCCCAGGTGCGGGCGCCTGATGTCGCCGGGGAGCACGGTCACCCGGCGGCGCACCTCCGACGACCAGGGCAGCTCGTACCTCTTGAGCGCCTCACCGAGCCGCCCGAGGGCCGCCTTCTCGTCGGCGGCGCGGACCAGGCAGTAGACGTGGGCGTCGCTGTGCCGCAGCAGGTCGAGGAGCATATGGCTGCCGAGGAAGCCGGTGGCGCCGGTCAGCAGGATCCGACGGGGCGGCAGCGGCTCGGGGTCGCCGGTCCAGGGCAGCCGGTCGGCGAGCGCCAGGTCGGCCAGGATCTGGTCGAGGTCCTCGGGCCGGGCCGTGGAGTACGGGGCGGGGGTGACGGGCACCGCGGGGACGGTGCGGGGGGCCGGGGCGGGGAGGGTGCGGGGGGCCGGGGCGGGGAGGGCGCGGGGGGCCGGGGCGGGGAGGGCGCGGGGGGCCTCGGACGTCCGCGATTCCGAGGTGGTCGGTGCCGAGAGGGTGTCCGTGGTGTGTGCGGTGGACAGCCAGCGGTGGGCGAGGCTGGTCGGGCGGGCGTCGGCGAAGACGTCGTCGAGGGCGATCTCCATGCCCAGCTCGTCCTCCAGTGCCGCGACGAGTTCCACCGCGCCCACCGAGGTGCCCCCGGCGTCGAAGAAGTCGGCGTCGGGCGACAGATGCCCCTCGGGCAGGTGACGGCCCGCCACGGCGGCGACGGCGGCCGCCAGACCCTCCACGTCCGGGACCACTGCCGGGACCACGTCCGGAACCACTGCCGGAACCACGTCGGGAACCACTGCCGCCGGCGCGGCCACGTCGGTACCGGCCGGCGTGGGCGCCGCGGCCGTCCTCACCTTCGCCAGCAGGGCGTCCACGCTCAGCCCGCCGTCATCACCCCGCTCGATCGCCTCGGCCGTCGCCCGCTGTCCGGCGTACGCCGACACGTCCTCGTTCACATCACGCATGAGAGTCCTTCACCCCGTGGTTTGTCCTTTCGCTCACTGCCACCACTGCCACCGCGTTCACCCGTCGGCGCCGCCGGTTCACCCCCGCCGCCAGGACCGGAAGGCCCGCAGGTGTTCGGGCGTGACCACGGTCTCCAGGCGCTCGTCGTCCTGGTCCCCGCCACCGAGCGCGGCCAGCAGCCGCCGGGCCGGTACGTTGCGCGGAGTGCGCTCCGCCGTCAGCCGAACCTTGACGCAGCCCAGTTCGTCGGCACGGTCGGCCAGGCACCGCAACAGCCGTTCCTCGACTCCCCGGCCGAGCGCCCTACAGCTCATCAGCCAGGCCAGTACGTCGAGTTGGTCGCCGTCCGCGCGGAGGGCGAGCAGCCCGATCTGGCCGTAGTCGCCGAACCGGTCCCGGGCCGCGGCCGTCCACACCTCACCGCGCTCCCGCCACCGCCCGAGATCGCCCCCGTCGGCGGACCGGGCCCGCAAGGTGAACTGGTTGGTACGGCGGACGAGTTGCTCGGCCCGCTCGACGTCGGCCTCGGTCAGGGCCCGGATGTCGACCTCAAGTTCCAACCGGTCGAGGAACTCCTCGAATCCGGCCTGCGCGCGCACGGCGTCCCGGTCCCGCTCCTGTTCGTAGAACCGCGCCCGCAGCGCGTCCTCGGCCGTCGCCGCGGCGGGGACGAGCGGCCACAACCTGCCCAGGAATGCGCTCAGTCCGGCCGACGGCGGGCACGTCACCGACAGCACCTCCGGCAGTGCGGACCGCACTTCCGCGATCTCGACCGGGTTGTCGTCGAGGAACAGGAAGCTGTCCGGGCCGAGGCCGAGCGTCCGGGCCGCCTCGGCGAGCCGGCCGGACTTCGGGCCCCAGGTCGCGGAGAGCACGCTGAAGTGTTCGGCCTTGAGCAGACTGTCCGGGCGGTCCAGTACGGCCCGCACCGTGTCCTCGTCGTTGTTGCTGACCAGTGCCAACAGCGCGCCCGCCGCACGCCACTGAAGGAGCCGGCGCGCGAGCAGCGCACGCGGTCCCGTCAGGTCCACCGCCTCCGGGCCGATCTCCCCGGCCACTCCACCCCACAGCGTCTCGTCGCCGTCCACCGCGATCACCTTGGGCGCGGGGCGCCGTACCGCACGTACGACATCGGCGAGGCAAAGCGCCACCGCCGCCTGGAACTGCGGAGTGAAGGGGAGGTGGGCGATCCGCTCGGTCCGCTCGTCGAAGCGTTCCGCGACGGCATGGCGCCGGGTCCAGTCGTCGGGACGGAGCACCGCGATGCCGGGCACCTCGGCCAGTTCGTCGGCGATCTCGCGCTCCCACCGTGCGAAGCGGTCCTGCGCGTGGGCGGACGGCAGGAAGCCGACGATCAGCGGCTTGCGGGTCCGTTCGGACAGGGCCCGCAGCGCGGCCGGGAACGCGGTACGCAACTCGGCGAGCAGCGCGTCGTCCACGGGGCCGAACCGTTCCAGGTCCGCCGCCCGCAGCAGCGCCGCGCACACCGCAGCGGCGGGGTCGGCGAAGACGCCGGAGGGGTCGCGCAGGGCGGCGAGCACCTGGTGGTACGGGGCTTCCGCGACGGTCAGGCCGCCGTCCCCCGTGCCCTCCTCGACCGCTGCCTCGCACAGCAGGGGCAGATTTCCGAGGGCGAAGGTGGCGGCGAGGGCGAGCGACCGGCGCGGGGGGCGTCGGGTGTCCTCCGCCGCCACCTGGGGCACCCCCGCCGCCGTACCCGTCGTACCCGGTGTCGAACGGACCGCCGCCGCCGGATCGTCCGCCGCCTCCGCGAGCAGCCGCAGGAAGTCCTCCCCCAGCTCGACGGAGGTCGCCGCGTCCAGGATGTCGAGGTTGTGGTCGAGCCGGATCCGGCCCGCGTCGGGGGTCATGGTGATCATCAGGTCGAGGTCGGAGTACCCCGTCCCGGCGGGCAGGACCTCCAGGTGGGCGAGGCGGCCCGCCGCAGAGCGCACATAGTTGAAGTACACCTCCACCAGCGGCGCGTTCGCCCGGTGCAGCCCCTGTCGGGCGAGGGTCGACAGCACGTCGGAGAACATGGCGCCCTTCGCGAGGACGCGGTCGAGGCGGCCGTCGGTGCGGCGCAGCACCCGCTCGATCCGCTCGCCCGCCCCGGCCTCGGCCGGGAACGGCACCGGCACTCCGAAGAAGCCCACCGCGTCGTACGCGTCGGCGTGGATGCGGGTGTCGACGGGCACGGCGAGAACGAAACGTTCCTTCTGCCGCATCCTGGCCAGCAGCACGGTCAGCGTGCCGAGGCAGAATGCGGCGGGCGTGATGGCGAGCCCGCTCGCGGCGGCCGACACCCGTTCCATGAGCCCGTCGGGGATCGTCACGCTCACGCTGCCGGCCCGGTACGAGCGCGTCGCCGGGCGGGGCCGGGCGAGCGTCAGGTCGAGTCGGGCACTGCCCTGGAAGGCCTCGCGCCATGCGGTCGCGCCCTCGCCGGGGGTGTTGTCCGTCTGTTGCGCCTCGATCAGGAGGTCGATGTCCCGGTTGGTGACGGCGTCGCCGAGCGAGGTGCCGGACAGTTCGGCGTCGAGTTCCCCCGCCACGAGCAGCAGCGACTGCAGATCGCTCACCGCGTGGTGCGCGCCGAACGCCAGGAACTGGCCCCGGGCACCGGCGTCGAGCAGCTCGAACCGCCACAACGGGGGGTCAGCCAGGTCGAACCGCGGTTCCAGCAGCAGGCGCAGTCGGTCGGCCGCGTCGAGTGCGCCGTCTGCGGGCACGTCCGTCCAGCGCAGCACCGGCCGTGCGACCTCCCGGTCCACCCTTAGCAGCCGCGCGTGTTCGCCACCCGCACCGGCACCGGTCGCGATCGCGGTGCGCAGTGCGGCGTGCCGTCCGGCGAGTCGCGTGAGGATGTCGGTGAGCCCCTCGCGGGTGGTGGGCGTGGTGAGCCGAAGGGCCAGGCCGACGGCGTGGGCCGCGTCCGGCATGCCCGGCCGGGCGCTGCGCAGCAGTCGTACGACATCGCGGGTCGCAGGCCGCAGTTCGCTCTCGGGCACCTCGACGGCGGCCTCGGGCCGCCGCGCCTCGGACGGCCGTTCCCCGGCCTGCGTGACCGTGTCCCGTTCGGGCAGCGCCTCGCCGAGGGTCCGGGCCAGGCCGCGGATGTCGGAGGCGGAGAACACGGTGGCGGCGGGGAGTTCGGCGCCCAGCTCGCGGGCGAAGGCGTTGCGCAGTCGGACGAGCATGAGGGAGTCCAGGCCGAGTTCCTTCAGGGCCGTGGTCGCCGAGACGTCCACCATGCCTTCGGAGACCTGGCCGACCCGGGCCCGTACATACGCTTCGAGGCGGTCCGCGCGGTCCCGTTCCGTCGTCGCCGTGAACACCCGCGCGACGAGGTCGTCCGCGTCGTCATCGCCGGTCGGTACGGTGATCAGGTCGCCGAGGATCGGGCGGGCGCGGGCCGCGTCCGGGTCGAGCGCGAGGGTCTCCCAGTCCAGGGCGAGGGGGGCGAGTTGGCGGCGGGAGGTGGCCAGCACCCGTTCGAGGAGTTCGCCACCGTCCTGCGGGGAGAACGCGAGCAGACCGGACCTGCTGGTCCCGGCGGCCCGGGTGCCGGACTCGGCGACCATGCCGACGCCCGCCCAGGCGCCCCAGTCCAGGCTCAGCGCCCGGCGGTCGGCGCGGGAGAGGTGGTGCGCCCAGGCGTCGAGGAAGGCGTTCGCCGCCGCGTACGGGCTCTGCCCCGCGGAGCCGAGGAGACCGGCCGCCGAGGCGAACAGGACGAGGCTCTCGGCCTCCGGGATCAGTTCGGTGAGCAGTGTGGTGCCGAGGACCTTGGGGGCGAGCACGCGCAGGACGCGCTCGTCGGTCAGGTTCGCCACCGTCGCGTCGTCGAGGACACCGGCCGCGTGGACGACTCCGGCGATCGGCCCCGCTTCCCGTCGTAGGGCGTCCAGGGCTGCCGTCAGTTCCTCGCGGTCGGCCACGTCGGCGCGGGCGAGGTGCACGGTGGTCCCGTGTTCTTCCAGACCCCTGATCCAGCTCGCGGTGTGCGCGTCGGGCCCGCCCCGGCTCATCAGGGCCAGTCGGCGGGCGCCGCGGCGAACCAGTCGTTCGGCGACGACTCGGCCGAGGCCGCCCAGCCCGCCGGTGATCAGGTACACCCCGTCGGGCGTGACCTCACCGTTGCCGCCGTCGTCGGGGCGGGTGCGGGCCAGGCGGGGGACCAGTCGGCCCGACTCCCGCAGCGCGACGAGCCGTTCGTCGTCCGCGTGCCGCAGTTGTGTCCACAGGGCGTCGACACCGTCGGTGGGCGGCAGGTCGATCAGGGTGGCCGACAGCTCCGGGTACTCCTGCGCCACCGCGAGGCCGAAGCCCCAGGCGAGGGCCTGTTGAGGGTGTGTCACCCGCCTGCTGTCACCGGCGGCCTGGCTGCCCCGTGCGACGACGAACAGGCGCGGGGTCCGGCCCTGCGGCCGGTCCGCCAGCGCCCGTACCAGGTGCAGTGTGCTCAGGCAGCACAGCCGGGCCGCCTCCTCGGCCGTACCGGCATCCGTGATCGCCGGGGCGTCGAGCGCGGACAGCTGGACCACCCGCTCGGGCGGCCCGTCGGGGAAGGCCTCGTCCAGGAGGCGGGCCAGGTGCCGCGGATCTGCGGGGTCGAGTACGTAACGACCGGGTCCCTCGACGCCGAACGACTCACCCCTGCGGGCGATCACCCGCGGCACGGTCGAGCCGAGCCGCTCGCCCAGTTCGGCCGCTACGCCCGTGTCGTCCGCCAGGATCAGCCAACCGCCCTCGGCGGGCTGCTGCTGTGCGGCCGGGCGCGGCTGCCATCGGGTCTCGAAGAGCGCGCCGTCCAGCGGAGACAGTGCGGCCAGCTGGAATTCCCTTGCTTCCAGCACCAGTTGCTCGTCCTCGTCCCACAGCCGCAGGTCCACGGTCGCGGTGTCGCCGTCCACGGAACGCAGTCGGCAGGTCGCCCACACGGGCGCCGTGCGCAGTCCGGTGAACCTCAGCCGCCCGACGGCCGCGGGCACGAACGCCCGGCCCTCGGGCGCGCCGCCCGGCAGGGCGGCCGTGTGGAAGGCCGCGTCGAGGACGGCGGGATGCAGCAGATGACCGGCGGCGGGCGTCCGGGCCAGGCGTGCGAGGGCGGCCACGTCCGTACGTCGGGCCTCCTCGAGCCCCCGGAAGGCGGGGCCGTAGTCGATGCCCAGGGCCGCGAGCCCAGCGTAGACGGCCGACAGATCGACCTGTTCGTCACACCGTTCACGCACGGTGCCGAGCCGCTCGTCGTCATCGACGGCGGCTTCCGCGGTGACCGCGAGGCGTCCGCTGACGTGCCGCTTCCACGGCGCACCGTGGCCACCGGCGGGTGTCGAGGCGATGGTGAAGTCCCGGAAGCCGTCCTCGGCGGGCCGCAGGACCAGTTGCAGCCGTACGGGCCGGTCCACGTCCAGCGACAGCGGCTGTACGAACCTGACGTCGGCCAGCCGTACTTCGCCTCCGCCCCGCAGCGCGGACGCGGCCTCCAGGGCCATGTCGAGGAAGGCGGCGCCGGGCATCCAGACTTCGCCGGTGACCCGGTGGTCGGTGAGATAGGCGAAGCGGCTGTCGTCGAGGTCGATGTTGGCCTGGAAGAGGTGCCGGTCTGGTTCGTCGCTGGCCTCCAGGTGCGTGCCGAGCAGCGGTGATCCGCCGGCCGAGGCGGTGACCGGGGCCGGCGCGAGCCAGTGGCGCTCACGGGCGAAGGCGTATGTCGGCAGGTCGGCCCGGTGGCCCTCCGGGAACAGCGTCGGCCAGTCGGGCGTGTACCCGGCCGTGTACAACTCTCCCAGCCCGCGCAGCAGTACGTCGTGTCCGTCGTTCTGCCGGCGCAGCGAGCCGACGCCGACCGCGTCGATCCCGGCCTCCGCCGCCACCGCCTCGATCGACGAGGTGAGCGAGGGGTGCGGGCTCAGCTCGACGAAGTAGCGGTAGCCGTCGTCCAGCATCCGTCGGATCGTGTCCGCGAAGCGGACCGGCTCCCTGAGGTTGGCGTACCAGTAGTCGGCGTCCAGCCGGTCGCCGGGGACGGGTTCGGCCAGCACCGCCGAGTACAGCGGGGTCGGTGTCCGGGCGCCCCTGACGCCGGAGAAACAGTCGAGCAGCTCCGCACGGAGCGGGTCCATCAAGGGGGTGTGCGAGGCGAACGGTGTCGACAGCGGGCGTGCGGAGATGCCCTGTTCGTCGAGGCGTCGGCGCAGCTCGGCCAGCGCGTCGGCCTCACCGGAGACGGCCGTGGACCGCGCGCTGTTGACCGCCGCGACGAACAGCCGGCCCGCGAACGGCGCGAGCAGTTCCGCCACCCGCGCGGGCGGCAGTTCCAGGGACAGCATGCCGCCCTTGCCCGCCAGCGGTACGACCGCCTGCCCGCGCCCGGCCACCACGGTCACGGCCTCGTCCAGGGTGAGGGCACCCACGCTGTACGCGGCGGCGATCTCGCCCAGACTGTGCCCGACGACGGCGTCCGGGCGGACGCCGAGCGCGCGCCAGGCGGCGGCCAGTGAGGCGTTGACCGCGAACAGCACCGGTTGCAGGAACTCGGTGCGGCCGAGCGGGGCGAACTCCTCCGGCGCCCGCAGCGCGTTGAGCACCGACCAGCCGACCTGCCGGCGAACGGCCTCATCGATGCGGGCCAGTTCCTCGCGAAACGCCTCCGACCCGGCCATCAACTCGACTCCCATGCCCGGCCATTGACCGCCGTGCCCGGCGAAGACGAAGGCCACCTTGCCCGTCCCGTCGTCGCGGGGCGCGGCCAGGGGCGCCCGCCCGCTCGCCAACGCGTCGAGCCGTAGCAGCAGTTCGTCCCGGTCACCCGCGACGAGGGCCGCGCGCCGTTCGAAGTGGCTGCGGTGCCGGGCCAGCGTGTGGGCGACATCGAGGAGAGCGATGTCCTCGCCGGCCTCCTTGGTCAGGTGGGTCGCCAGTCGCGCGGCCTGCCCCCGCAGGGCGGCATCGCTGCGCCCCGACAGCACGAACAGCCGCCTCCCCGGCGGCATTTCGTCCTCGCGATCCGCCTTCTCGACCGGCGGGGCCTCCTCCACGATCACATGCGCGTTGGTCCCGCTGATCCCGAAGGCGCTCACTCCGGCCCGTCGTGTCCGGCCGGGCGACGACGGCCAGGCCGCCGTGTCCCGTACCAGCCGCAGCCCGTTGTTCTCCCAGTCGACGTGCCTGCTGGGGGTGTCGGCGTGCAGGGTGCGCGGCAGGGTCCGGTGGCGCAGCGACTGCACCACCTTGACGAGTCCGATCACACCCGAAGCAGCCTGCGCGTGACCGATGTTGGACTTGAGCGAGCCCAGGTACAGGGGGCGGTCCTGGGGGCGTGAGTCTCCGAAGACCTCTGCCAGGGCATTCGCCTCGATCGGGTCGCCCAGCGTGGTGCCCGTGCCGTGCGCCTCCACGTAGTCGATGTCGGCGGGCTTCAGCCCGGACAGCTCCAGTGCCCGCCGGATCACCTGTTCCTGCGCCGGACCGTTCGGCGCGGACAGCCCCTGGCTGCGGCCGTCCTGGTTGACGGCCGTGCCGCGCAGCACGGCCAGCACCTCGTCACCGTCGCGCCGGGCGTCGCTCAGTCGCTTCAGTACGACCATGCCGGCGCCCTCGGCCCAGATGGCGCCGTCGGCGTCGTCGGAGAAGGACCGGCAGCGGCCGGTCGGGGACAGGCCCCGCAGTCGGCTGAACTCCACGAAGGTTCCCGGGGTCACCATCACCGTCACGCCACCGGCGAGCGCGAGGTCGCACTCTCCCGACCGCAACGCCTGCGCCGCCAGGTGCAGTGCCACCAGCGACGATGAGCACGCCGTGTCCACCGTCAGCGCGGGGCCGCCCAGTCCCAGCGTGTAGGCGAGCCGCCCCGAGGCCACGCTCAGCGCCGAGCCCGTACCGACGTACCCGTCCAGCTGGTCGAGGCGGGACCCCGCCAGGTAGTCGCTGCCGAACATGCCGACGTACACACCGGTGGTGCTGCCCGCGAGTTCGGCGGGCACGATTCCCGCGCGCTCCAGCGCCTCCCACGCCGTCTCCATCAGCAGCCGTTGCTGCGGGTCCATCGCGGCCGCTTCCTTCGGGGTGATCCCGAAGAAGCCCGCGTCGAAGGACTCCAGATCGTCGTGGTCCAGGAAGCCGCCCTCACGGGCGTAGGACTTGCCGACGGCATCCGGGTCGGGGTCGTACAGCGCCGCCGCGTCCCAGCGTTCGGCCGGGAAGGGGCCCACCGCGTCGCGCCCCTCCGCGACCAGGCTCCACAGGCCTTCCGGATCGCTCACACCGCCGGGCAGCCGGCAGGCCATGGCGACCAGGGCCACCGGTTCGTCGGAGGCCGGGGCCGTGGCGCGCGTGGGCCGCGTGGCGGGAGTGGGGCGGTCGCCCGCCGCGAGGACGGTGGACAGCAGGTGCGCGGCGAGGCGGGCCGCGGTGGGGTGGTCGAACAGCAGGGTGGCCGGGAGCCTGGCACCGATCCGGGCGCCGATGCGGTTGCGGAGTTCGACCGCCGTCACCGAGTCCATGCCGAGTTCGCGCAGCGGCTGGTCGGGGCGGACGGACTCCGTCGAGCGCAGGCCGAGGGCGCGGGAGGCCTCCTCGCGGACCAGGGCCAGGACGCGTTCGGCGCGTTCGGCCTCGGGCAGCCGGGCCAGGCGGTCGGCCAGACCGTCGCCGCCGCTTCGGCCGGTGCGGGGCGCGGGCAGCAGCGAGCGCCACACCGCCGCCGTACCGCCGCCCGTGGTGGCCGCGGTCTCGCGCAGGCGTGGCAGGTCCAGGGCCCAGGCGACCAGGTGCGGGGCGCCCTGTCGCAGAGCGAGTTCGACGAGTTCGCGGCCCTGGTCGGGGGTGAGGGCGCGATGGCCGAGACGGGCCATCCGGTCCAGGTCGGCGTGTGCGGCGGCGAGACCCTCGCCCGCCCAGGCGCCGAAGGAGAGGGAGACGCCGGGCAGGCCCAGGGCCCGCCGGTGGTGGGCGAGTTGGTCGAGGAAGACGTTGGCCGCCGCGTAGTTGCCCTGGCCCGCGTTGCCGACGACTCCGGCGGCCGAGGAGACCAACAGGAACAGGTCGAGTCGCGTGTCGGCGGTGAGCCGGTGCAGATGGGCGGCGCCGCCGACCTTGGGGCGCAGCACCTGTGCGAGCCGTTCGGGCGTCAGCTCGGCGACCACCCCGTCGGCCAGGACTCCGGCGCAGTGCACGACACCGCGCAGCGGCGACTCCTCGCCGATACGCCCGAGCAGCTCGGCCAGGGCCGCCGCGTCCGCGATGTCGCAGGCCGCGACCTCGGCCTCGGCGCCGAGCGCGGTCAGTTCGGCGGTGACGTCGGCGGCGCGCGGATCGTCAAGTCCCTGACGGGACGCCAGGAGCAGTCGCGGAACGCCGTGTTCGGCGAGGAGCCGGGCGATGTGCCGTCCGACGGCACCGAGACCTCCGGTGATCAGCACCGTGCCGTCGGTCGGTACGAGGGTGGGGCGGCCGACCAGGTCGAGGACGACCGGGGTACCGGTCGCGTTCCGCCGCCGTATCGCCTCGTGCGCGGCGGTGACGGGCAGGACCTGGGGGTGCCGGGGGCGGTCCGGTCCGGCGGCCGCGGCCGTGAACGGCAGCTCGTCGGGCAGCACTTCGACCGTTCCCGCGTCGGCGATCAGCTCGGAGCCGAGCGGGGTGTCGGAGAGGACGGTGACCCGCAGGCCGGGGGCGAGAGCTTCGACGTCGGCGCCGACCTCGGTGAGCACACCGGCGCGCGGCGTCTCGTCGCCGGGGGCGCCGGGCAGGGCGGCCGCGTGCACCCGGATCCTCACCTGCCCGGGGGCCAGGCCGTCCCGGGGCGCCACCGCGCGCAGGGCCGGGTTCACCGGAAGGCCGGTCAGCTCGTACTGGTCCCCCGCCGGTATCCGCAGCGCGTCCCGGCTGCGGGCTCGGACGAGCCGCGGTGCGAGCAGAGCGCCCGCGCGGAAGGCGAGTTCGGGCTCCTCGGCGTGGGTGGCGGCGGTCAGGAGCGCATCGGCCGGGTCGGAGTCCTCGAGGTCGAGGAGGGTCAGGCCGAGGTCCGGGTGTTCGGCGCGGGCGCTGCGGGCGAGCCCCCACAGCACGGACTGGGCGAGGCCGGGCACGGTGTCCTCGTCGACGGCCCCGACCGCACCGCGCGTCACCCACACGGTCCGGGCGGGTGTCTCGTCCTGCGGGAGGGCGATCAGGGCACGCAGTTCGGCCAGGGCCGCGGCCGCCGACTCCTGTGCCGCGGCGGCCGGTTCGGCGTCCGTCGCCGTGCGCGGCCAGAACCGTACGAGCACGTCGGCGCCGCCCGTCCCGCTCACGTCCGCGCCGCCCGTCCCGCTCCGGACGTGGATCCCCGCCGCCGCGAGGCCGCGCAGGGCCCCGGCGACCTCCGGGTCCGAGGGGTCGCCGACGACGGCCCACTCGGTGCCCGGCGCCTCGGCGGGCTGTTCGGGCAGGGCCGTCCAGACCACCTCGTACAGGTGCCGGGCGTTCTCCGAGGCGCCGTTCAAATCCGCCGGGTCCGCGGCCCGCAGTCGTACGCCCTCCAGACGACCGGCCGGGAGACCGTCGGCGTCCCACAGCGTGATGTCCAGGGTGAGGTCCGTGTCGGAGCCGCCCGTGCGTCGTACGGCCGCGGTGAGGTCCCTCGTGCCACCGGGCGGCAGGACGCACCGGCCCACCGCGACCGGGAGCAGCACCCGGCCGTCGGACGCGTCGATCCCGGCGGCCACGTGCAGCGCGGCGTCCAGCAGGGCGGGGTGGAGGGGGTACGGCTCGGCCGAGTGGCGGGCCGTGGGCGGCGGCGAGAGCCGGGCGAGCAGTTCACCGTCGCCGGTCGTGACCGCCGACCGTACGCCCTGGAAGGCCGGGCCGTAGCCGAGGCCCAGCTCGGCGAGCCGCTCGTACGTCCCCGGGGTCCAGGCCGGTTCGGCCGCCTCCGGCCACACCGGGGGCCGATCCGCCGTCGGCGCGACAGCCGCGGACGCGGACGCGGTGGCGTGCAGGGTCCAGCCCGCGGCCTCTTGGGCGCGCGGGCGGCTGTGCACGGTGATCTCCGGTACGGGACCGGCGGTGACCACCTCGACGGACACCTCGACCGTGCCGGAGCCGGGGAGGGTGAGAGGGCTGAGGAGGAGCAGGTCGGTGAGGTCGGCCGGGTCGTCCGGGCGGGCCACGGCGAGCGCGGCGCGGCACAGTTCCATCAGGGTGGTGCCGGAGACGACGGTCCGGCCGAACACGGTGTGGTCGGGCAGCCAGTCGGCGGTGTCCTTGGACCACTCGCCCCGGAAGGTCCAGCGGGTCTCGTCCGGCGACTGGAGCTGGATGCCGAGCAGGGGGTGCGCGGCGCGGTCGAAGAAACCGGGGGCACCGGTGGTGGACTCGGGCTCGATCCAGTGGCGCCGCGGATCCCAGGCGTATGTCGGCAGATCGGCGGGGGCGGTGTCGGGGACCAGTCGGCGCCAGTCGATCCGCCGCCCGTGGACGTGGAGTTCGGCGGCGGACCGGTCCAGGCAGGCGGGTCCGTCCTCGCCGCGGCGCAGCGAGCCGACGGTGACCAGGTTCTCGTGGCCGGAGTCCTCGGCGATGGTGTGCAGGGCGGTGACGAGGGAGGGGTGGGGGCCGAGTTCGACGAACCAGCGGTAGCCGTCGGCCGCCATGCGCTCCACGGTGGGTGCGAAGCGGACGGGTTCGCGCAGATTGGTGTACCAGTAGTCGGCCTCCAGCTCCTCGGTGACCGGCTCGCCGGTGACGGTGGAGTACCAGGCGACGGAGGTCGGGCAGGTGGTGACGCCGTCGAGTTCGTCGAGGACCGTCGCGCGGACCGGCTCGACCCGGGGGGTGTGGGAGGCGTAGTCGACGTCGAGGCGGCGGGCGAAGACCTGTTCGCGGCCGAGGTCGGCGAGCAGGGCCTCCAGCGGCTCGACGTCACCGGCGATCACCGTCGAGCGGCCGCTGTTCACGGCGGCGACCGAGACCCGTCCGTCGAGGTCGGCGAGGCGGTCCTCGACCTCGGTGTGCGGGAGGGCGACGACGGCCATGGTTCCGGTGCCCGACAGCCCGGTCAAAGCCTGGCTGCGCAGGGCGACCACCGCGGCGGCGTCGCTCAGGCTGAGCGCGCCGGCGACGCAGGCCGCGGCGACCTCGCCCTGGCTGTGCCCGATCACGGCGTCCGGCCGTACGCCCCGGGCCCGCCACGCCGCGGCCAGGGACACCATCACGGCGAACAGGACCGGCTGCACGACGTCCACTCGGTCCAGGGGCGGGCGCCCGGGTGACACGTACGCGGTCAACGACCCGTACCACGGAGGCACCAAACGCGTTGACGGGAGCGGGACTGGGTATTCGCCGCCTCCGGGAGAGCGCGGAGCTTCCCTGG
>NZ_JBEYFS010000207.1:0-21625 GCF_040634475.1 Streptomyces sp. NPDC007095 | reverse complement strand
CCGCCGAGCAGCAGTTCGCCCGGGACACCGGGCGGCTGGGGCCGGCCCGACCGGTCCACCACCAGGCCGGTCACGTTGGGCAGCGGACGGCCCAGCGGCACGAGCCCGGTGCGCGCCCGCTCGGGGACCTCGTCCACGTCGCAGATCAGCGACATCATCGTGGCCTCGGTGGGCCCGTAGTGGGTGTGCACGGCGAGGTCCGGACGCAGCCGGCGGACCTCCGCCACCAGGGACCACGGGCAGCCCTCCCCGCCGAGGATGAGCAGTTTGCCGGGCAGGACGGTTGCCAGGTCGCCATGGCCGGCGAGCATCGTGAGGTGGCTCGGCACCAGTTTGACCACGTCGACCGGGTGCGCGGCGAGGTACCGGGCGAACGCCCGCGGGTCTGTCGCGGTCTCCCGGTCCAGCAGGTGCAGGGTGCCGCCGGTGAGCCAGGCACCGTAGAGGCAGGCCAGGCCGAGATCGGCCGCGACCGTGGACACCATCGCAAAGGACCTGCCCGCCGTCTGGGGCATCCGGCCGACCAGACCGGTGACGCAGTGGGCCAGGTTGCCGTGCTGGACCCCGACCCCCTTGGGCGCCCCTGTCGAGCCGGAGGTGAAGATGACGTGGGCCAGGTTGTCCGGGCCAACCGGCACGGCCGGACGCCACTGCGGGCCACCGTCGTGAGCGCCGGCGGGCTCGACGACATCCGCCAGCCCGCGGACGAGGTCCGCCGACGCGGCCGTCGTCACCACCAGCCGCGCGCCGGAGGCCCGCAGCATGTCCCGCACGCGGGAGGCCGGATAGGTCGTGTCCATCGGCAGGTACGCGCCACCCGCTTTGAGGATGCCGAACACCGCCGTGGCGAAATCGGTCCCGGGATCCAGCAGGATGCCGACCGGCTGGTCGGGACCCGCGCCCAGCGCGATGAGCCGATGCGCCAGCCGGTTGGCGCGCAGCTCCAGCTCGCGGTAGGTGAGCCGGCCGTCGGCGCCGACCACGGCCGTCGCGTCGGGCCGCTCGTCCGCCCACCTTTCGATCAACGTGTGCACCGGCACCGCGGCGGGTCCGGTGACGGGCCCCGCGAAGGCTGGACCGGCCGCGGGTTCGAACGGGATCTCCCCGACCGGTCGTCCCGGGTCGGTGACCATCCCGTCCAGCAGCGTGAGGAACCACCGCACCAGACGCTCGGCAGTCCGCGGTTCGAACAGGTCGCGCCGATATTCCAGCCGGCCGTTCAGTCCCGCGTCCGGCCCGCCGTCGGCCAACTCCATGCTCAGGTCGAACTTGGCCGTCCGGGGCGGCACGTCCCGCCACTCGACGCGCGCGCCGGGCAGGGTGGGCGTTTCGATCTCGTCGTACACGTTGAGCAGCACCTGGAACACCGGGGTGGCCGACAGGGACCGCTCCGGGCTCAACCGTTCCACGACGCGCTCGAACGGGGTGCGGGCGTGGGCGAAGGCGTCCAGCGCGCCGGCCCGCACCCGGGCGACCAGGTCACGTGCGGACGGCTCGCCGGTGAGGTCGGTGCGCAGCACGATCGTGTCCAGGAAGCAGCCGACCGCCGCCTCGCTCGCCGCGGAGTGCCGCCCCGCGTGCGGCACTCCCACCGGGACGTCGTCGGTACCCGCGAGTCGGCCGAGAAGGACCTGCCAGGCGGCCATGAGCACCATGAACGCGGAGGAGTTCGTCGCCGCAGCGAGCGCGCGCAGCCGGGCCGCCGTCGCCGGCGGCACCGCGACCCCGGTGGCCGCGCCCGGCCAGGCCGACGCCGGCGTCCGGGGCCGGTCGGTGGGCAGGTCGAGTACGGGAGGCAGTCCGGCCAGGTACCCGGTCCACCAGTCGAGCCCGGCCGCGCTTTCGGGGTCCTGGGGATCCACGGGGTCCGTGGTCGCCACGTCCGCGTACTGCGGCGCCGGTGGCAGCGGCTCGCCGTCGCCGCACCGGGCGGCATAGAGGGCGGCCAAGTCCGCGAGGAAGATCCGCTGCGACCAACCGTCGGTGGCGATGTGATGCACGGTCACGGCGAGCACCCAGGCGCCGGGCAGCCTGAACAGCGCGGCCCGCATGGGCGGTTCGGCGGTCAGCCGGAACGTACGACCGGTCTCGTCTGCCAGCGCGGCGGCCAGTTCCTCCTCGCCCACGTCCGTGACCGACATCGGCACGTCCGAGGCCGGGCCGCTGCGCACCAGCGGCTCCGGCCCGGCCGTGTCGATGACTCCACGCAGCACCTGGTGCCGTTCCGCCAGGTCGTGGAGCGCGCCGAGCAGGGCGTCCTCGTTCAGTCGCCCGGTGAGGCGGAGTACCAGCGGCACGTTGTACGCCGGGCTGTCCGGTTCCAGTTGGGCGAGGAACCACAGCCTGCGCTGCGCGGACGAAAGCCGGGCGGGAGCCTGCCCGGTGGTCGCCGCGGACCGGGGAGTTCCCCCGGCCACGGCGTCGTGGGCGGCGGCGAAACGTGCCTTCATCCGTGCGCGCAGGCCATCGGGTGTGTTGCTCATTTTCCTGTCCCTTGGGGTCGTTCGGCCAGCTCGTCGAGGAGCAGCTCTTCGGTCGCGGCCGCGAAGTCGGCGAGGATCGGCCGGTCGAACAGCGTCCGCACCGGGATCGCCACGTGCAGGGCGTCCCGAAGCCGACCGATGACGCGCGTGGCGGCCAGGGAGTGGCCGCCGAGCGCGAAGAAGTCGTCATCGGCCCACAGGTCCGTACGGTCGAGCACCTCGGCCCACACCTTCGCGACGAGTCGCTCCGCGTCTCCCAGCGGCGGCACGCGATCGTGCCGGCTGTCCGGGGGCTCGGGCAGGGCCGCCCGGTCGGGTTTGCCGCTGCTCGTCCTCGGCAACCGGGCCAGCGTCGTCCACCGCCTCGGCACCATGTGGTCCGGCAGCCGCGTACGGAGCCGGGCTCTGACCGCGGCGCGGTCCACGTCCTCGGGCACCAGCCAGCCCACCAGGTGGGCGTCTCCGCCCGAGCCGCCGACGGTGACGACGGCGTCGGCGACCCGCGGGTCCGCCCGCAGTGCCGTCTCCACCTCGCCCAGTTCGATCCGGTATCCGCGCACCTTCACCTGGTCGTCGAACCGGCCGTGGAACTCCAGTTGCCCGTCGTCCCGCCAGCGGGCCTTGTCCCGGGTCCGGTAGCACCGCCCGCCCGGTACGCGCGGGTCGGCCACGAAGCCTGCGGCGGGCAAGTTGCGGTAGCCGCGCGCGACCCCGGCTCCGCCGATCCACAGTTCGCCCACCACACCCGGTGGGACAAGCCGTCCGAGCCGATCCATCACGTAGCAGTGGTAGCCGGGGTTGGGCAGGCCCAGCGGTATTCGCCCGCCGTCCACGGCGTGCACGCGGTACAGGTGGGAGGTCACCGTCGTCTCGGTCGGCCCGTACTGGTGCCACAACTGGCCGACCCTCCCGAGTACGTCCTCGGCGAGCACCGGGTCCAGGACCTCCGCACCGGCCATGACGCGCAGCTCCGGCATCGTCGGCAGATTCGCGGCCATCAGCATCCGCAGGGTGGTGACGGTTACGTCGAGCACGGTCACACCACTGTCGACGATCCGCTCGACCAGGGCGTGCCCGTCCGTGGCGCACGCCCGTTCCACGACGACGCAGCGGCCTCCGGCTGCCAGCGGGGTCCAGATCTCCTGGACGGACATGTCGAAGGACAGCGGCGCGATCAACGGGACGGAGTCCGTGGGACCTGTCCCGAGTACGGCGGCCTGTCCGGTGATGCAGGCGGCCACGTTGGCGTGGGTCACCTCCACGCCTTTGGGCCGGCCGGTCGACCCCGAGGTGTAGGTGAGGTAGGCCAGGCGCCCGGGGTCGGGTGCGGGAAGCCCGGCGTCCGTGCCGTAGTAGCCGTGGGCGAGCGTGTCGATGTCCAGCCCGGGCAGCCCGGCCGGGGCCGGCCCGCGGGCAAGTACCACCCGCGCGCCGCTGTCGGCGGCCATCCAGGCGAGCCGGTCGTCTGGGTATTCGGGGTCCAGGGGCAGGTAGGCCGCCCCCGCACGCCATACGGCCAGGAGCACGACGGGGAGCAGACGATCGCGCTCCAGGCTCACCCCGACGACGTCTCCGGGGCGCACTCCCGATACCACCAAGCCCGCGGCGACCCGGCCTGACCACGCCTCCAGTTCGGTGTAGCGGAGGTCGCCGTCGGGACCGCTCACCGCCACCGCGTCCGGCCGGGACCCGGCTTGGGACAGGACCGCCTCGATCACGGTCGCGGGGCTGTTCCCGGGCAGCGCGGGTCCTCTGCCCAGGGCCAGTAGCAGGGCACGCTCCCGCGCGGTGACCAGGTCGAGCGTGGACAGCGAGCGGCCCGGGTCGGCCAGCCCGGCGCGCAGCGTGCCGATCACGCGTTCGGCCAGGGCGTCCATGTCGGCCGGATCGAAGCGCCGTACGGCGTATTCGATGTGCAGTTCCACATCAGTGGCGGTTCGTGCCACGTACACGGTGAGTTCGTTCGCCGCGGCGCCGCTTCCCCGGTCCGAGCGCAGGTCCAGACGGAACGGCCCGCTGGACGCCGTCGCCGGTTCGTCCAGCGGCAGCATGGTGATGACGACCGGGGTACGCGACGCACCCACGACCCGGTGGTTGGGCAGGTGGTCGAGCAGCTCACGGGCCGGCAGTTCCTGGTGGACGAGAGCGGCGGCGGTGGTCGTGGCGCAGTGCCGCGCCAGGTCTTCGAAGGTCAGTTCGCCGTTCATGCGCAGCCGTAGCGGCAGCATGTCCACCAGGGGCGCGAGCAGGCGTTCGGTCTCGGGCCGGTGCCGGCGGGCCGCGGCCGCGCCGATCACCACGTCGTCATGCCCGCTGAGCCCGCCGACCACCAGTCCGACAGCGGCCAGGAGACCGGCGAACGGGGTGGTACCGGTCTCGGCCGCGAATCGGCCCAACCGGGAGACGAGGGAACGTTCCAACGTGAAGGTCCGCCGCCGCGTTGCCCAGCCGGGTGCTTCCGGGCGACCCGGCAGATCGTCGGGTATCACCGCGTCCTCCAGGGCGGACCGCCAGAAGGTGTCCAGCCGGTCGTGCCGCGTGGCCTGCCCGGCGAGCTCCCGCTCGTGCAGCGCGATGTCTCCCACTTGCGCCGGGAGGTCCTCCACCGGGTCGCCGGCGAGTTCGCGGACCAGCTCGCGCAGGAAGACGGCGCCGGAGGCCCCGTCGAACGCCATGTGGTCGACGGCCACGACCAGTTCACCCGCGTCGTCGGCGGTGCGGACGAAGGCGGCGCACAGCAGCGGGCTCTCGGTGGCCAGGTTGAAGGTGTGCCCCGCTGTCTTCCGGTACAGCACGTCGAGGTGCCGGAGCTGCTGCTCTGTCGGCAGGCCGCGCAGGTCGTCCTCGGTGAGGGGAACAGGCGCCGGCGGGCCCACCACCGCGTACGGTTCGGGGTCGTCGTCCATGACAGTGGTGCGCAGTACCTCGTGGCGCCGCACGACGGCGTCCAGGGCCTTCTGGACCGCCGGTGCGGTCACCGGACCGTGCACGCCGACGTGCATCGCCAGCGTGGTGACGGGGCGGTCCGGAACGAGTCGGCGCAACAACCAGAACTCCCGCTGCATGGCGGTGAGCGGATAACGGGGCAGTCCCGGCGTGCGACGCAAAGGGGGTTCCGCCGCGACGGTTTGGAGTGCCCGCGCGAACTCCGCCACGGTGGGGTGGTCCAGGAACGTGGCCAGCGGCACGGAGATCCTGCGGCGTCGTCCGACCTCGCCGACCACCCGGGCGGCGGCGAGGGAGTGTCCGCCGAGGTCGGTGAAGCGGTCGTCGACGCCGACCCGGTCGATGCCCAGGATCTCGGCGACGACGTCCGCGACAAGCCGCTCGGTGTCGTCGCGCGGCGCGGTGTACGGGACCTCCGGCGGGCGGCCCGCGGTGACGGCGGGCAACGCGTCGCGGTCGACCTTGCCGGTGGGGTGGACGGGTATGCGGGGCAGTATCGCGATACGCCACGGGACGGCGTGCTGGGGCAACCGCGCGGTCAGCCATGCGCGCAGCTCGGCCTCGGTGGCCGCGTCCGACTCGGCGTAGCCGATGAGCCGGTCCTCGGCGGCCTGGACGAAAGCGTGCCGCACCAGGGGGTGGGCGGCGAGCGTGGATGCGACCTCCCCGGGCTCCACCCGGATGCCGTGTACCTTCACCTGGTCGTCGGCGCGTCCGACGAAGTGGTACATGTCCCCCATCCGTCGTACCAGGTCGCCCGTGCGGTACCCGAAGCGGCCGAACCGCTCCGCGGTCAGTTCCGGGCGGTTCAGGTATCCGTGGGCGACGACCGGCCCGGCCACCCACAGCTCGCCAGTCTTTCCCTCGGGCAGGATGTCACCGGCGGACGACCGGACGGACAGTTCCGCTCCGGCGATGGACCGTCCGATCGGAGGATTTCCGGTACCGTGCCGGTCCACCTCGGCTGCGATGCAGCTCAACGTGCACTCGGTGGGGCCGTAGAAGTTGACGACCCGGCGGACCTGGGGGTGGGCCCAGACCCGGTCGCACAGGGCGCGGGTGACCAGCTCGCCGCCGGTGATCACGGTTCGCACGTTCGGCGGCAGCGCATCGCGCAGCAGCGCCGAGAGGGCGGACGGCACGGCCACGAGCAGGGTCGCTTCGAACAGGGCCGGGAGCGTGGGGACGGCGAAGATGTTCTCCGCCAGGATCACGGTCCCGCCGGTCACCAGCGGTGCGTAGATCTCGATGACCGAGGCGTCGAAACTGACCGACGAAGTCGCCAGTACTCCGCGCAGTTCGTCCGCCGAGAAGTAGCCGGCGGCCCAGCGCATCATGTTGGAGAGGTTGCGGTGCGCGACCACCACGCCCTTCGGCGTCCCGGTGGAGCCGGAGGTGTAGATGACGTAGACGGCGCCGTGCGGATCGGGTATCTCATCCAGGCTGTCCGCGGGCTGCGTGTCCTCCACCCGCACACGGGTGGAGGAGGCCGGCACCGCGTGCTCGGTGCCGGCCGAGGTGAGGACGACCTTGAGTGCGGCGTCCTCGGCGATGAACCTCGTCCGCTCCTCGGGGTACGCCGGATCCAGCGGCACATACGCGGCGCCGGCCTTCATCACCCCCAACAGGGCGGGTATCAGCCAGACATCGCGCTCGACGCAGAGCCCGACCAGGTCGCCGCGGCCTACCCCCGCGGCGCGCAGACGCCGGGCGATACCGTTGGCCATCCGGTCGACCTCGGCGTACGTGAGTCGTATGCCGCCGACCACGACGGCCGGACGGTCCGGGTCTCGGTGCGCCTGCTCCTCAAAGGCGGTGTGCACACAGGATGCGTTCGCGCGGCGGCCATTGTCTGTCATTCGTCTCTCCGTGAAACGTGCATGGGGGAAGTTCCGTACGTCAGGCGCTCGGCGGAGCAGACGCGTCCACGAAACCGGCGAATCGGTCCACGGCCTCGTCGATCTGATCTCCCGTCAGGGAGCTGACCGACAGCCTCAACGCGCGCAGCCGCGGGCGGCCTTCGTAGAAGTGGCTCAGCGGCGTCCACAGCACCCGGTGGTCGCGGGCCGAGATTTCGAGCAGGTCGTCCGTGACGTCGAAGGGGACGGTGACCACCACGAAGAAGCCGCCCTGCGGGCTGTTCCAGGTCACGGAGGAGGCTGCCGGAAAGCGCACCGCCAGCCTGTGCAGCAGGCGTCGCAGGTTCTCCTGGTACACCTCGCGCACGTGCTCGGTCGCCCGCACCAGGCTGCAGCCGTGCTCCAGCAGCCGGCCGCCCGCCACGGCCTGGGCCACCGGGGACGTATTGACCGTGAGCATGCTCTTGGCCTTGGCCAGCAGGTCCGCCAGGTACGCACGGTTGCCCGGTTCGCCCGCCACGCGCTGGTCGGCCACGGCGAAACCGATCCGGACGCCGGGGAAGACCGTCTTCGCCAGCGAACCGAGATAGACGACCCTGCGGCGGGTGTCCAGCGCCTTGAGGGTGGGCAACCGCTCCTCCCCGAGCGGGAACAGGCCGTAGGGATTGTCCTCCAGCAGCAGGATTCCTTCCTCGTCGGCCAGTTCCAGCAGGGCTCGCCGCAAGGGCAGGGGCAGTCGCAGGCCCGAGGGATTGGCGAAATCGGGCACCAGGTAGCAGGCGCGCGGTCGCAGGCCCGCGGCGCGGGCGTCGCGGATGGCTCGGCGCAGGTCGGCGAGGTCGATGCCCTCGGCTCCCCCGGCCACGGGGTGCACAGGCATGTCGAGCAGCCGTGCGGCCCCGGTGACACCGACGTAGACCGGGTCGACGGCCAGCAGGATGTCGCGCGCGTCCCTGCGCAGGGTCCGCAGGGTCAGGAAGAGCGCTTCCTGGCATCCTGTGGTCACGACGATCGCCTCCGGATCGATCCGGATGTCCTCGTCCACGTCGAGGTGCCGCGCGAGCAGTTCGTGGATGATGCCCTTGGTACGGCCGTACTGCAGCAGGGTGCGCCGCACGCGCGCTTCGTCGAAACCCCGCTCGACACGCAAGTGGTCGCAGAACACGCGCAGGGCGCGGTGTACGTCCTCGACGTCGTAGAAGCCCTCGTACGGCGCTCCCGCGGCCAGGGACAGCGCCTCCGGATGGCGGTCGCGGACCTCGTTGAGGAAGTTCATGGCGGACAGCAAGGGGTCGTCGACCGAGTCGTGCAGGTCCGACAGCGCCAGGTCGGCCGGGCCCGGTGCGCTTGTCGTCTCCGGTTCGGCGGACTGCGCCGCCCTGACCTGCGGGCCGGGACCATCGGCGGCCGACGCGTGGTCGTAGGAGCCTGTCAGGACGCCCTCCGCGTCGGGGCAGCGGGCTCCGGCCAGCGGGGGGTGCGGCGGGCGGGGCTGGTTCATCGGTCCGTCCAGGTCGTCGATCGGACCGTGCGGATCCTTCGTGCCGCCGCCACTCCGTCGCAGCCCGACAGGCCGAGGGCGTCGCGCAGTTCAGCGGCCAGGATGCCCAGTACGTGTCCGGCGCCCGCCTCCCCTGCGGCGGCGAGCCCCCAGAGCACCGGCCGGCCGACCAGGACCCCGTCGGCTCCGAGCGCCAGTGCTCGGAGCACATCGATCCCGGAGCGGATTCCACTGTCGAGCAAGACCCGGCACCTTCCGGCGACCGCCACGCTCACGTCCTCCAACGCGTCGACACTGGGTATCGCCCCGTCCAGTTGTCTGCCGCCGTGGTTGGAGACCACTACGGCGTCCGCACCGCAGTCGACTGCCCGTGCGGCGTCCTCGGGGGCGAGTATGCCCTTGAGGATCAGCGGTAGGCGGGTCCGGGCCCGTAGGTCCTCCACATCCGCCCAAGTCAGCGACGGCTCGAACACGCTCGCTGTGTGGGCCGCGACCGCGGACCCTCCCGACGAGGCGTCGTGGGATCGCGACGGTGTTCCGGACCGCAGGTGGGCCGCCTCGACACCCGGGGGCAGCGCGAAACCGTTGCGGACGTCCCGCGGACGGCGCCCCATCCAGGGAACGTCCACGGTGAGCATCAACGCCGTGCAGCCCGCGTCCTCTGCCCTCTTGACGAGTTCGAAGGACTTGCGCCGGTCCCGCAACCAGTAGAGCTGGAACCAGACCGCCGCGCCCGTCGCCGCGACTGCTTCGACAGGGTAGCTGCTCAGCGTGCTCACGGTGAAGGGCACTCCGTGGGCCTTCGCCGCGCGCGCCGCCGCGAGCTCGCCCTCCGGGTGGACGAGCCGCTGGTAGGCAGCGGGCGCGACGGCCACCGGCATGGACACGGAATCCCCGAGGAGGGTGGTCGCGGCCGTGCAGCCGGATACGTCCCGCAGGACGTTCGGCACCACGCTGATCCGGTCCAGCGCGGCCCGGTTGGCGGAGAGGGTGGCCTCCGCTCCGCTGCCGCCCGCGACGAAGTCGCGCACATCGGAGGGGAGAACCTGTTCGGCGAGGCTTTCAACAGCGTCCAGGCTCACCGCGGTGCGCAGGACCTCCGGTCCCAGCGGCTCAAGGCTACCGGCCGCTGCCACCGAGGGTCCTCGCTTGCCGGGTGGCGTGGCGATCCGGCTCATCACCGGTCCCCTGTCTTCGCGAGATGCTCCAACTCCACGGCCTCGTAGAGGGCCCTGATGTTCGAGCTGCCGAACGTCTCCGCGCCGGACCTCTCGATCACCTCGAAGAAAAGGGTGCGCCGCGCGTGGGTCGAACGCGTGAATATCTGGAACAGCTGACCCGCGTGGTCCTCGTCCACAAGGATGTTCAACCGGCGCAGGTCGTCCAGAGCGTGCTTCGTCGGCATCACACGGTCCGCCAGGAGTCCGTAGTAGGCGGAGGGTGTCACCAGAAACTCGACGCCCCTGCCGATCAGCGTCCCGACGGACCGGACGGCATCCTCGGTCGCGAAGGCGATGTGCTGGACGCCCGGCCCACCATGTTCTTTAAGGAACCCGTCGATCTGCCCGGCCCCGACGGCGGGATCGGGCTGCAGCACGGTGAACGTGACCGTGCCGGAAGGGCTTTGGAGGACCTTCGAGAGCATCGCCTGCGAGCCGACGGCAATCCGCTCGGCGAAGATCTCGCGGAACCCGAGTGCCGCCCCGTAGAAGTCGACCGTCGGCTCCAACTCCCCCGCGCCCACGCAGACGGCGAAGTGGTCCACGGCCAGCAGCCGAAGCCCGTCGCCGTCCCCGCTCGCGGCGGGTTCCGTCCTGGTCGGGAGCCGCCGGTATCCCTGCGGAAGTCCCGCACCGCCTGGATCCCTCCGCTGCACCAGCGTGTGCACGACATCGCCGAAACCGGTGACCGTTGCACTGACCGCCACATCGCCGCCCTCGTGCCGCTCGGGCACCGCCAGTGCCCTGCCGCCGTTCACCACCACCTGGGCGAAGGCCGCCGGTACGTCCCCGGTGCGCAGAGCGATGTTCGCCACCCCGTCCCCGTGCGCGAGCACATAGGCGGCCGCCGGGTGGTACTCGGCCGTCGCCTGGGTCAGGACCAGCTTCATGGCGCCCTGGCACAGGACGACTGAGCGGAATCCCTGCTCGGGCGAGCCGCCGACCGCCACCTCGTCGAAGCCGAAGCGATCGCGCCACACGGCAGCCTGGGATTCCAGTTCCTGGACGTACATTTCCACATAGTCCAGCTCGAAGTCATCGATCTGATCGCCTTCGCGCGATGAATTCACGTCAACTCCGTCTGTGCATCGGAATAGTCGGGGCCGCACGAAGGCAGCCTCCTTTTGGTAGCGCGACCGGGGATGGCGGGTCGCGTTCAGGACCGGGCGCCGCGCGCCTCGATCACGCCGAAAGACGAACCCGGCAACGGCGTGACCTTCACGGCGCGCAGCCCAGCGGCCCGCAGCAGGGTCTGATATTGCTCATAGCTTCTCTCGCGGCCACCGAGGAGCACCATCATGCCGAGGTCGCTCCAATAGGCCGGATGAGGCTCGGTGGATTCCGGAAGAATCATCTCGCACAAGAATATGCGGCCGCCCTCGGGCAGGGCCTCTCTGCTTCTTGTCAGAATGCGTACGGCGTCCTCGTCGTCCCAGTCGTGCAGGACGCTGCACATC
The DNA here is from genome assembly GCF_040634475.1 of Streptomyces sp. NPDC007095. Taxonomy (NCBI): domain Bacteria; kingdom Bacillati; phylum Actinomycetota; class Actinomycetes; order Kitasatosporales; family Streptomycetaceae; genus Streptomyces; species Streptomyces sp. NPDC007095. Next base: position 10,159 of record NZ_JBEYFS010000207.1, on the reverse strand, counting down.
AGGTGCGCGTCCGCCCCGCCCGGCAGGCCGGCAAAGAAGTCGCCCCCGACCAACCGGCATCGGGCCTCGAACGGTTCCAGAGTCCCGGACGTCGCAGATCTCTCGATGACGTCGGAGCGGTCGAAGAGGATGCCGCGAAGGTCGGGGTTCTCCTCAAGGACGGACGCCAGGACCGTCCCCCTGCCGCCGCCGATGTCGAGCAAGCACGACACGCCATGCCAGTCCGGAAGCACGGCCAGGCCGGCGTAGAGCCGACTCGCGCGTTCATGCATACGTTCGTCGAAGGAGACGCCGGCGCCGTCGTCCTGTTCCTTGTGGGAGAAGAACGGGGTACCGAACATGCTGTCGAAGGAAGGGCTCCCCGTGGAAATCGTCTCGACGGCGCCCAGCCACGCGCGATACGTGTCGAGGTTGCTGAGCGTCGCCCGCAGAGAAACCGGTGAGTCGGTCCGCAGGAGTTGTCCCAGCGGCGCGAGTGCGAACAGCCCGTCCGCGTCCTCCGTGAAGAAACCGCAACTCACCAGCGCCCGCATCAGCCGTTCCAGGGGGTCTGGTGCCGCATTGAGCACCTGAGCGAGGTCTTTGACGCTTCGCCCGGCCCCAGCGCACTCGTCGGCGATCGCCAGCCGTGCCGCCACGGACAGGGCGAAGGGCAGGACCGCGACGATGCTGTCATCGGCCATGCGGAGGAACTGCCGCACCACCGGGTCCGGCGCGGTCGCGATGACCCGCTCCCTGTCTGTACTCACCTGGAAATTCCCCTTCGTGTGTGATGCCGGACCACAACAGCCGACACCGCGCTCATGACATCCCCTCCCGGGACGGGCGGTCATGACGCCCCTCCCGGACGACGGATGCAGGCACACCGTCCGATATTCATCCTGGGGCTGGCGCGCAGCAGGTAGCCCGACCCGCTACGCAATCTTGATGCTGAAGGCCCCTGTTTGACGTGATCCAAATGCGCCGGGTTCATGCCGCCAGCCGGGCCGCCCGGCCGAAGCGGCCGGAACCGGCCCGACCCGTCAGCCGATGTCGGCGAAGATCTCCTGCAGCAGGCGGCGCTCGTACGACTCCTCGGCGTCCACGCCGCCCAGCATGTAGCCCCCGAACTTGACGTTCGCACCGGAGTTGTCCAAAGCGATGACGCCGCGCCCGAGTTCGGCAAGTGCCGCTTCGACGTCCGAGAGTTCCACTTCGGTGTTCTCCCGGATGTAGAGCTCGGAGAGCTTTCTGATAGGAAGCAGCTCGCCGTGCCATTTCCGGACGTCAGCATTCTGATTGAACGCGTCGCGGTACATCCGCGACCCTGGAATGATCGCTGGCGCGGCGACGGATATGGTTGTTATCGACCCCGCGTAAGCCTCAGCGATGGCAAGCCAGTTCTCCACTTCCGCCTTGAGCTGCGTCAGCGTCGTGCCCGGAAGGCCCAGAATTCCCGAAAGATACATCTTGTAGTCGAGGCTCTTCGCGAGCTCCAGGGCCTCGATCACCCTGTCAGGACCCTTGTTGATACCTTTTGAGTTTCCCTTGAGCAGTTTGGGATCGAACGCTTCGATCCCGACGTTCCATGTCTTCACAAAGCCCTTGCAGAGCTCCGCCGACTGCAGGAACTCGTAGACCAGGCCGTAGGCCAGCATGAATCGCTGCCCGCGAAGCACCTCCGACTCGGCGCAGGCGTCAGCCAGTTCATCAAGGAATGACGAATCGCCACCCCACTGCTTGCTGGACATACCCAGAGTGGAGTCACCGGCGGCGTAGACGTTCGACTTCAACTCGCCGACCAGCACCTCCAGCGTCGACACCGCCGCACCGACATCGGTGGTCTTCGGCGTCAGCCCCTGGATGGAACAGTGCAGGCAGCGGCGTGTGGGCCGCCGGCCCCAGTTGCAGCCGCCGTCCAGGGGCAGGGTCACCATGCGCTTGAGGTCGTAGTGCGACGCGTACCAGACCCTGAACGCGTCGTCGTAATGGGACTCCAGGACATCCTCGATCAGCCGGTAGTCGGGGAGAATCCGCTTGTTGAGTGGATACGTGGGTGCCGACTGATTGTGGATCTCCCCCTGATTCCCCCGGTACGCCAAGGACGGAACTCGCGCGATGTCCATTCTTCCCTGGAGCGATGAAATCAGGCCCATCATGGTGAAGGGACCATTGTTCCCCGTGCAAACGAAGTCCACCACCTTGGACCCGTACGCGCCGGTGAGCACCTCGCGGTGCAAGATACCGGCGTGATCGTTCCCGAAGACCACCACGGCGTCCGGATTCACTCGCTTGATCTCGACTGCGACGATGTACGCCCACATGGCGGTTGACGAATAGACCGTGAACGCCGCGACATCCGGAGGGTCCGCCTGGATACGGGCACGGATCTCCTCCCAATCCACATGACTCATGTCCAGGTAGTGCCAGTCGAGATCAGGGAAGAACTTGCTCTGGTACGTGATCATTTCGACCAGCGACGCATGCGGGTAGACCGTGCCCTCGTTGGCATAGCGCGCCTGGTCTCCAGCACCCTCGATCAGAGCCCCTCCACCCGAGTGACTGCCGCGGTGAGCGGATGTGAGGGGAAGGCCCACGTACCAGACGGTCTGAAGCTTTCTCATCCGCGGCTCTGAGGCGTGGGAGTCGACTGGATAGGACCAGTTGTACCGGGTGTCCGCGGCGGAGACCAGTTCTTCCACTGGCTCAAGGCTCATCATGACGAGATCTCTCAGGTTGTGCGAGGCTGTTTCCGACAGTACGTCGAAAATAGCAATGCGACTTGGCGCGGCTGCCCCGCCCAGAACCCACCTGGTTTTCCGGGCCCGTTGACAGCCCGAGGAGAGTCAGCCCGCCAATGCCGACCGGGAAGCGCGCTCCGCCCCGCAGAGAGGGCTTGCGGCAATACTGTCGGCGACTTCCGTGCCAATTCATTCCAAGATTACGGAAGGCCCTTTCGTATTCTGCCCCTCAGTGTTCGGCCATGGATGTAGATGGCGACTTCTGCACCAGAGAATGTCCGACGAAACCGTCCGCCGGTGGCCGCCGATTAGTGACACGCATGTCGTCCTGCGGTCCGCTCCCGCGGTCGCAACGCCGATCGCGTTACCACCGTGAACCTAACACCGGTCTTCCGGACAGACGCCGGCATCGGCGTATGGAGAAAGTTAAATCTCGACGGGTAGGCAGGTCAGGGCTTCGGCGTAGTCGCATGACATCCGGTTCTTGATCATCCGAGGCCGAGGAGTGCGAGAGGGCGGCGAGGGTCGCGGGCGTTGCGGCGGAGATCGGCCGCGATGTTCTCCACTCCGGCCGTGCGGAAGGCTCCGATGGCGAGGTTGCGCCAGGTGGCCATCGCGCGGGACTCGTTGCCGGTCCGCAGCTGCGAGGCGTCGTCGGCGAAGGTGGCGTCGCGGACATGGTGCAGGGCCTCGATCTTCCAGTGTTCGCAGACGAGGTGGGCGAGGTGGGCCACAGTGGCCTGCTCGGCGGTCAGGCTGGTGACGGCGTAGACCATCTTGACGGTGGTCTTGCTGGTCTTGCGGTCGGTGCGCCGGCACTTGATCAGCCGTGAGAACGTGATGCGGCAACCCTGTGTTCCTCCGCGGAACGACCTCCTGATCTGCGCAGCGATCCACCGTCTCGGGCGGATGATGCATGTGAAGCCCTCTCCCACCCAACAACGGCCAACAGACAGTCAGTTGGACTGTCAGTGGCGCGTGGTATCCCTAAAGGCATGACACCTTACGGATCATGTCCGGAATATTTTGAGGGATAAAACCGTGTATCCTCAGCGGAGTTGAGGCTTGTCAGGATTGGAGGTGGACCGTGAGTGATCAAGAGGAGTTGCTCGCGGATCCCGCCATGCTCGTCCTGGCGCGCGACTCTCGAGGGTGGACCCAGTCCGAGCTCGCGGAGCAGATGTCGCACGTGGAGGGCAACCGCATCTCGCAGGGGTACGTAAGCCGGGCCGAAGCCGGACGCATCCCGGTCCGGGCGGAGCGGGTGCTCCTGTTCGCCGCCGCGCTTCGCTTCACACCCGAGGTGCTGTGCCAGGCCGCTGATACGGCCGGGGCAGGCATTGGGCTGATACACCACCGCAAGCGGGCCTCACTGGGAGCCCCCGCGCTGCGCCGAATCCATGCGACGCTGGCGCTCACCCGCCTCCAGGTCGAAGCGGTAACGCGGGCGGCGGCCCTCCGTCATCCCCACCGGTTCAGGCCCATTGAGGTCAACGACTTCGACACTCCCGCGGACGCTGCGGAGACGCTGCGCGAAGAGTGGAACGTTCCCGTCGGCCCCATCGACGACCTGGTTGCGCTGCTCGAACACGCCGGCGCCCTGGTCGTAGTCCGCGATCTGGGCACCACCGAACTCGACGCCGTCAGCCAGTGGCCGCGCGACCGGGCTCCGCTGCTACTCCTCAACTCCACTGCCCCTGGCGACCGTTCACGCTTCAGCCTCGCTCACGAGCTGGGCCATCTGATCATGCACCGCGAGCCAGGCGAGGGACGTACACAGGAGACCCAAGCCGACCGGTTCGCCGCCGAGTTCCTCATGCCGCACGAGGTGATTTTGGGCGAGCTGAAGCCCGGCATCGACGTCGCCCGCCTCATGGATCTCAAAGCCCGCTGGGGGGTCTCCATGGCCGCTCTCATCCGGCGGGCCATGGACCTGGGCGTGATCAGCGAATGGCAGTACCGCACGCTCATGGTCGAGTTGTCCGCACTCGGCTACCGCACCAACGAACCAATCGTCATCCGGCGCGAGACCCCGCGCCATATCGCTCAGGCCGTCACCTGGCTTGAGGGACAGCACCACCTCAGTGCGACCGAGACCGCGCACCTGTCGGGACTGGGTCGCGAGGAGTTCCACGAGATCTACTTGTGCGCCTCTTCTCCGTCCGGACACAAGGATGTGCCGGACCCTTCTGCGAGGTGATTCATGAGCAACGCCCCCGATCCGAGGCGGCGACCGCCCGCCGTGAAGACGCTCGACCACACCGTGGCAGCCGTGCCGCTCCTGCAGGGACGTGTACTGCTGCACGAGCATGCACGCAACATTCCGCGGCCTCGCCACGCCCTGGATGACGGCCTGAGCGGCGTGGTCATGACCGGCGCCAACGCCGACACTCGAGCGTTCCAGCTCCGCACCGACGCCGGCTATCAGGGCACTCTGCTGATCGACAGCGCCGCGTACACCACGTACACGGCAACGGCGGAGGAGCCGTTCATGGCTCCTCCCGACGAACTGTTCGCCGCCGTGGACGACTCCTTGACCTTCCAGAAGGCCCGGGGCGCAAGCGTAGCGCTGACTCCCACCGGATACATTCCGCCGGCGAACTCCCGTGCGCTCAAGGCGGTACTGCGGGAAGCCAACCGGATCGAGCGAGCTGACACGTTGATCTCTCTCCCGATCGATGTCACCTGGCTCAACCGGGAGAACATCGGCCAACTGATCGCGGTCTGCGCCAAGATCCGCCACCCCAAGGCTGTCATCCTCTTCCGCCAGTTCGACCCGCTGGAACAGACGAAGGACGTCCCGGCCAACCTGCGGCGGCTGTTCACCGAGGTCGAGCACATGTCTCTGCTGCGCACAGATCTCGCAGCCCTCGACGTGATGGCCCACGGCGCCCTCTGCGCGGGGATAGGGGTTCAGAGTTCGCTCCGCCACGCCATACCGCCCGACGAGAAGCCTCAGATCGGCAAGCGCGGTGGCGGGCCTACCTACCCGCACGTCCTGATGCCCCAGTTGATGTGCTTCAAGGGCGCCGAGTCGCTGTCCAACCTCTACGCCAACACGGAACCGGCAACCTGCACCTGCGAGGAGTGCGACGGGCGCGGTCTCGACCGCTTCTTCCTGTCCGACGGCGACACCCGGCGCGAGGCCGACAACCACAACATCCTCACCTGGAGCGAATGGGTCAGCGACATGGCCGGCCACCGACCGGGCACCGAGCGCAAGACGTGGTGGCGCAACAAATGCGCTGCAGCCATCGACCGCTACGCACTGGAAAACCAGCGCATCGGACAGGGGGCTACCCCCAGATCCGGATTCAAAGCACCTGCGCCGCTCAAAGCATGGGCGACGTTGCCTGTCACTCCGTAGCCGAACGCGAGCCCTCAGGGCAGTTGACGGTGAACGTCTTCCAGGAACTTCCAACCAGCAACTGTATGCCGCCTGCGCACGAAGGGGCTTGGTGGCACAACAACCTCGACCGAATCCCCCTGGACGTGGAGCAATCCGATGCCGTAGAAGTCAGCGCGCATCACAGCCTCGTCCTTGCGCCGCAACACACCATCGACCAACACGGAACGAGCAGTGAATGGTGTAAACCACTCGGCCTGCTCCATCGCCGACTCCCAGCTGCGTCCAGGCACGAACACCATGTCGACGTGGACCGGCTGGGTCGCCAGACGGGTAATCAATCCGTCGCGTCGAACCGCAGCCCCCTTCGGCAGGCCCTTCAACGCCCGGCGTTCCCGGTCGCTCAGTGATCCGGCAGGGACAGGCTCGCCGAGTGGCAGGGCCATCAAGAGGTTCAGGGTATCCGGTCGCGTCAGCGGAGCCATCCCCGCAGCTGCCCGTCGCTCCCGCTCTCGCGCCTCAAGCCGATAGGCCGCAACGACCTTCGTCCCCACGGCTTCAACGACCGCCAAGCTCGCATCGCGGGGTACGAGATCGCCGAGAGCCAGCGCTCCCGCAACCACACCCAAGGGCTCTCGTGCCGCGATTGCCATCGACCAACCCGCTCTCGTCCTGCACCGACGCTCTCCCCAGCAGGGCTGTACGCGCTCATCCATACCGCCTGCCCCGCGCCACCGGAAGCAGCCTCAATAACAAAACCAACGGTCCTCAACCGGCCCTAGACACGGGAACGCGTCCAAACGAACAGCAAGGCTAGTACGGACACTCGTGCGATCGTCGACCACCTCCCCGGATAGCTCCGCATCGGTCACCCACCGCCCTCTCGCTGCACAATTTGTACCCACAACAGGTCGCGGACGAGCGACTGCGATCGTAGCCATCCCGCGCCACGATGCCTACAGTTGTTCGAATTCTTGGGCGTGCCCCGACCTACCGGAAGCATCTACTCCCAAGCCGCGGCCGACCAGCGCCGCGCCAGCGGCCCCGCAGGCCGACGGGGGTCAACATCTGTCACGTCCGTGTCACCAACAGCGTGGACGCACCTGGACCGCCAGGACCAAACCTGCGTGAACGGCGCCAAACTGGACCGCGTGGACGCCCAAAGACGGTTATGCCTACCTGTGCCATGTGGTACCCAGTGAGGGACCGAGGATCAGGACAGGGGCGTCTTCTGGCCCGTCAAAGCGGTACTGCAGGGTTTCGACGTTCTTCTCACTCACCCGCTCACGCTCCCACATCTCACACTCTATGCAGGAGCGGGGGTGGAGACGCTCGCCAGACCTCCCCAGGTATCCGCTGCCTGACGAAGATCCTCCACATCCGGCTTCACATACCAGCGCTTCGTGGTCTTGACGTTGGTGTGCCCGGCCCAGCGGGCCAGGAGGTGATCCGGCACCCCGTTGTTCGCGAGGTACGTGAAGCAACTCGCGCGAGCGTCGTACAAGCGCACCCGCCGCAGCCCGTGTTCGTCCATGACCTTGTACACCCGCTCACGCAGCTGCCGCCCGTTGAGCGCCCTGCCGAGTTCGTCCACGAGCACGTACCCGCTGTCCTCATACCTCTCCCCCGCCGCCAGCTTCTCGGCCATCTGCATGGCCCTGAAACACGTCAGCGCCTCCCTGACCAGATCGGGCAGGGGAAGCTGCCGCTCAGCGGCGAGAGACTTGGTGTCCTTCTCCACCACGGTCTTGTTCCCCATCAGGGTCCGCGTGTTGGAAACGGCCAGGGCGGCCCTGCCCAGGTCGACATCGGCCCAGCGCATGCCGCAGATCTCCGCCGGCCGCAGGCCCATCAGGGAGAGAAGGAAAGGGGCGTAGAGGCGGTCGTCCTTAATCGCGCGCACGAAGGCATGAACCTCCTCGACGTTCCAGGGCTGCACCACTGCCTTGGCGCTGCGCTCCGCCTTGCGTACGTTCCGAGGGATCGTGACCTCCTGGGCAACGTTCACGGCGACCAGGCGCCGGGCCACTGCCCGGTTCAGTGCCTCCTTCAGCCGCGCCAGGGACATCTCAACCGAGGTCACCCCCAGGCCCGTGCCCGGCTTGCCACCACGAACGCGGCCCTGCCCAAGCGCCCACCTCATCCACGCCTCGACGTGGTCCTCGGTCAGTTCCTGTAGCCGGATGTGCCCAAGCTTCCCCCGGACACGCCCCAGGGTCATCGTGTAGCTGTAGACGGTGCTCTCTTCCAGGTCATCCGCCTTCCTGTCGAGCCACTGGTCGAGCCATTCGTTCACCGTGATCTTGTCGGGCTCGACGAACGTCCCCTCGTAGCGACGGTTCGTGATGCGGGCGTACTCGACCTTCGCTTCCCTCAGCGTGCCGAAGGTACGGGTCAACTGCTTGCGCTTCCCGGTAGCGGGATCGCTCCCTACATCGACCACAAACCGATACCGGACCTGCCCCTTCTTATTCGGGGGGAGCTTCTTGATCGGAACGGACAGAATTGCTCACTCTCCTTGAGGGCGTGGAAGACTTCCACGCAGGCATAGGCGCCGCTGCGTTTCAGCGAAGGGCGCCGCGGTCATCAGGGCAGCAGGCGACAGGACCGTTCGCTTCTCCCATGGGCCGGCGGCTCTGTCCACCGTGTCCGGTACGGCTCCCCCGCTGAGCTCAGCCGAATGGGAACACCTTCAATGGTCGTCACCATCGCCGGTTTGGCCAACCGGCGATCATGGTCTATGTTGCGCTCGCCACTGGCTGGGATCCGGCCTCACCATCCCCGATGTGACCTCGATCAGGAGCCCACCTCGAAGGACCGAAATACAGCGTCACGCCATCGGGGACGAGCACTACTGAGGTTTGATGCGTGATGTCGCCGGGTCGACGCCTTGAACTGCGAAGAGGAGGGCCCGCCCCGCGGCATCATGCGAAGATCACCAGTAACACCCCGATGTCCCCAACCGTGACCAAGATCGTAAATCGCGGAAGAGCCCGTCATCCAGGTGCCCCCTCCCGACCGCCCTGGTAGCGTGCGCCGGCATGTCATCGGAACTGGAACGCCCCCCGCGCCAAGCGGACGAACGCACCGCGCTCATCGGCTGGCTGGACCTGCAGCGGCAGATCCTGCGCTGGAAATGCGAAGGGCTGAGCGACGAGGACGCGCGCCGCCCGGTCATCCCTACCTCACCGGCCATGACGATGGCCGGTCTCATCTCCCACATGCGCTGGACCGAGCACATATGGCTGGAAGTGCTGTTCCTCGGCGGCGACAAGAAGCAGAACCCCGCATTCGACGAGTCAAGCGAGAACGCCGACTGGCACACCGACGGCCGCCCCCTCGCAGAGCTCCTCGCGGAGTACGAGGCCCAGTGCGCCCGCAGCAACGAGATCGTTGCCGCGGCCGACCTGGACGACGCCGGCCGCCACCCCGACTTCCGCGACGGCAGCGCCAACCTCCGCTGGATACTGATCCACCTCGTCGAGGAGACGGGGCGACACGCGGGGCACGCGGACATCGTCCGGGAGCTGCTCGACGGCACGAAGGGCTACTACTAGCGCAGCTCCGCGAAGCGGGCCCTTCCCTCAGGAGCCAGGCCAACACGCCTCACGACCAATGCGGGAGAGCTCGTTACTGGTGATCTTCGCATGATGCCGCGCGGCGAACCCTCGTCTTCGCAGTTCAAGACGTCGACCCAGCGACATCACGCATCAAATCTCAGTAACACTCATCCCGTGAGGCAGCCGAGGTTGCGGGCGCCGTGCGCCACGAGGAAGTGCAGCGCGGTCAGCGGAGACCGTATCGCCCGTACCCTTCGTGATGTCTACGGCGTCACATAGCGGGCGCCACACCATTGGAGGCAACACCCCGTGCTGATTGCTCAGCGTCCGTCCCTGACCGAAGAGGTCGTCGACGAATTCCGCTCCCGGTTCGTGATCGAGCCGCTGGAGCCGGGCTTCGGCTACACCCTCGGCAACTCCCTGCGTCGGACCCTCCTGTCCTCGATCCCGGGTGCGGCGGTCACGTCCATCCGTATCGACGGCGTTCTGCACGAGTTCACCACCGTGCCGGGCGTCAAGGAGGACGTCACCGA
>NZ_JBEYFS010000206.1:0-21633 GCF_040634475.1 Streptomyces sp. NPDC007095 | reverse complement strand
GACGCCCCGGGGCGTCGGGGCGTCGGGGCGTCGGCGGCCGCACCGGCTACCGCAGCACGTTGTCCGGATCCGAGGGCTCCGGCCGGGCGGTGTTGACCTGGCCCGGTGGCGCGGGCGAAGGACTCGACGTGGCGACGACGCCGTTGCCCGGCTGCACCGGCGGCGCGGAGGGCGCCGTGACGCCGGCGACCGGCGCCGGGGGGCCGGTGGGGCTCGCGGTCGACAGGGCGGCCGTGTCGTTGGCTATGGCGTCGAAGTCGACGGCCCCGGTCTTCTCCAGGATGGTGATGTGGTCGAGCACGGTCTGGTTGGCGTCCGAGGCCAGCTGCCGGACCAGCGAGTTGCGGGTGGAGTTACGGACCGTGCCGATCGCCGGGAAGATCTTGCCGTGCGCGGCCCGCAGCAGGTTCACGAACTTCCGTTCGTACTCCGCGCCCGTCGCCGCGGTCATCTCCTGCAGCCAGCCCTGCTGCTGCGCGTTCGGCTGGTTCGGCAGCTCGACATTGAGCTGGGCCGCGATGACCCGCACCCGCTTGTCGAGGTCGGTGTGGCCGACGATCAGGTGGTCGCCCGCCTCCTTGATCGCCTTGTTGGGGGCCCGCTCGATCGCCTGCTGCCCCGCCGGCAGTTCCCAGAGTCCGGCCAGCCGCACGCGCACGATCAGGTCGCGGTCGGAGGCGGACAGGGGCCCCCACTGTGTGTTCACGGTCCCCGCCGCCAGATTCGCCTGCCCCGTGCCGGCGCGGTCGGCGTACGACCACACAGGGAACGCGAGCGCGCCGACAGTGGCGGCGAGCGCCGCGATGACGAAGGCAGAACCATTGATACGCCGCAAAATGAGCCTCCCGGGGGAAACCAACTGGTCGTTGGAAACCTGTACTTGGCCAGCGACGTGAGATACGTGCGGGGCACCGGGAATGTTCAAGCACGACTAAAGCGAACCCTCGGTTCAGGTCAAATCCGCTGTGAATCCGTGCCATCGCCCGGCAGTGGCCACTTCTCCGGTGTACGTCCGAGCAGCCGCAGCGCCTCGTCCAGCGGGTCCGCGCCCACGGGCACGTCGACCGGCGGCGCGAACGCGAATCCCGGACCGCGACCGGCCGGATCCGTCGGTACGAGGCGGGCGACGGCCAGGGCCGCCCCGAGCACGTGGCCCGGCAGTTCGAGTCCGACGCCGAGCGTGGCGGCGACGTCCCACGCGTGCACCACGTAGTCGACGAAGTGGAAGCCGAGGGCCATCCCGCCGGGGAACCCGCCCCCGTCCCTGATCTCCGGCAGTACGAACTCCCCCTCCGTCACGCCCGGTTCGGCGAACGCGGCCAGCACCGCCGTCGCCGCTCCCCGGTAGGTCCGCTCCGGGTCGCTCATGTCCTCCGGCTCCCGCCAGTACGCCGACTCGTGCCCCGCTCCCCGGGCGGCGGCCGTGAACCCGTGGTGCTGCGCGGCCATGTGCGCCACCAGCCGCCGCAGTGTCCACCCCGCACACGGTGTGTCCCGCTCCCAGTCCGTGCCCCGCGCCAGCCCGACGAGCCGCAGCGACTCGTACACCGCGATCCGGTCGAGCTCGACGATGTCCACTCCGGTGTCCATTCCGGTCGATGTCATACGTCCGAGCATAAAACTGAGCGAACGATCGTGCTACTTGTTTTCGGCCCCGACGGTTCCCGCGTCAAAGGCTCGAAGGCCGGGAGAACTCGGCAGGTCGGGAGAGCTCGGCAGGTCAGGAGAGTTCGGCCACGAGGGACGGGTCGGTCGCCGCCGCGCGCAGCCGGGAAAGGATGGCGACGCGGGCTCTGCGATAGACGTCCGTCTCGTCGCGCAGCACCGACACCGCGTTCGCCGTCTCCATCAGCGCGATGAGCTCGAAGGCGAGTTGCGCGGCATCCGTGTCGGAGCGCAACTCACCCAGGTCGCGGGCCTCGGTGATGGTGTGCTCCACATGGGCCGCCCAGTCCCGCTGGGCCTTTGCGACGGCGTCGTGCACGGGTCCCGACCGGGCGTCGAACTCGGCGATGACCTCGTAGAAGAAACAGCCGCCGGGGAAGACCCGGCCCTGGGAGTAGTCCAGCCAGAGTTCGCACAGCCGCCAGGTCCGGGCGACACCGGCCGGGGTCTCGGACGCGGGCCGGATCACCTGCTCGACGTAGATGCGCGCCGCCTCCCGCACGGTGGCCAGCTGGAGTTCCTGCTTGGAGCCGAAGAGCGCGAAGACCCCGCTCTTGCTGAGCCGGAGGTCGGTGGCGAGACGGCCCACGGACAGTGCTTCCAGTCCTTCGACCGAGGCGATGTCGACCGTGCGGCGGAGCACCAACTGCCGCGTGCGGTTGCCACGTTCGACCCTGCCGTCCAGCCGGGTCCCGGCCATCGCGCCTCCTCGGGTCCGTAGGTCACTCAGGGTCGGTCGGGATCGGTCAGGAGCGCAGCGCCGGATGGTCGGCCACCACTGTGCACGACCCCGGCGCGATCTCAGTGAAGCCCGCGTCGCGCACCAACGGCAGCCCGGAGGTGCTGAGTTCACCCCAGCGGGCCGGGTCGGCGGTGCGGACGGCGAGGGGGAAACCGGCGTCGCGCCAGGCCGCCCGCTCCTCGTCCGACAGCTCCCACCAGGCCAGCTGCGCGCCGTGCCCGGCCTGCGCCATCGTCTTGCCGGCCGACATGTCGAGATCGGGGTTGAGCCACAGCACGGGCGCCGTCGGGTCCGCGTCCACCGGGGGTTCCGGGTCGTCGAGGTCGGTGCCGGAGACCTGGAGCTTGGCCAGGTCCTTGGGCCAGCCGTCCAGGGGGACCGGCGGGAAGACGCGCACCTCGGCGGACTTCCCGGTCACCGTGATGCCGGGCAGGGCCTCGGCCCGCCGCCACTCGGCGCCGCGCGCCCTTCGTACGACCTTGCGGATCCGGGCGTCCTGCCAGTCCCGCACCACCTGCGCCCACTCGCCGTCCCCGAGGGCCCGCTCATCGCCGAGGATCGTCAGCACGGCGCGGGCCGCGGTCTCCAGCGCGTCCGTGCGTGCCGGGGGAGCGGCCTTCTCGATGTGCACGACCAGCGGCAGCACGAACTGCGGGGCCTCGTCGCGCGCGGTGCGCTCGGATCGGAAGGGGCTGTCCTCGGCCGGGCCGGGTACGTCGGGTCGGCCGGGTGCGTCGGCTACGGTCGGGTCGCTGCTCACGCCCTCCAGTGTGCCAGGCGGAAGATCGGTTCTTCGGCGAGCGGTCGGCGTCACCCGGAGCAGGCGGTCCGCTGTGCCTCCTGCCACTCGCAGACGGGGCACAGCGTGATCCCCTTGTGCGACTCCGGGTACTCGGTCGGCTTCCGGCACAGCACGCACTCGGCGAACGGCGGCCCGGCGTCGGCCGGGTCCGGTGCCGGGGCGGGGGCCGCCGGGGTGGCGCAGTAGTCGTCGCTCATGGTCCCAGCGTAGGCCGGGACCGGAGCGCGCCTACGTGGTGCCGTTCCGCTCGCCTTGCGTCGCCGAGCCGATCATCTCGGAGACCTTCACAAAGCGGAAACCCTTCTTCCGAAGCTCGGGGACGATCGTCCGCAGGGCCTGTTCGGTCACCGGAGCCGCGCTGCGCGTGCAGTGCATGACGACGACGGATCCGGGCTTCACGCCCTCCAGCACCTGACGGGCGACGGCGTCGGCGTCGGTGGCGAAGGCGTCCCCGCTGACGACGTCCCACTGCACGGCGGTCACGCCCACGGCGCTCAGCGTGCGCAGGGCCTGCTGGTCGTAGCACCCGCCGGGGAACCGGAAGTAGGGCATCGCGTGCGGCACGCCCGCCTTCTTGAAGGCGGCGTAGGCCTCCTCCACCTCGGCCCGCATCCGCTCCTGGGGCACGGTGGGCAGGCCGTAGCAGTTGTCGGTGAAGGCGTAGTGGCTGTACGAGTGGTTGGCGACCTCGAAGAGTCGGTCCCGCCCGATGTCCTTGGCCTCCTTCGGGTACTCGTCGGCCCAGCGTCCGGTCATGAACAGGGTCGCCGGCACCTTGAACGCGCGCAGCGTGGCGATCAGTTCGGGGTTGTCGAAGTGCTCCCCGGCCGCGGCGCGTGGCCCCTCGTTCGCGGTCATGTCCGCGTCGAAGGTCAGCGCGACGGTCTTGTCCCGCGTCCGCGGACCGTTGGTGAAGACGGGGGTGATACCGCTGGAGCCGGGGGCGAGCGTGGGGGGTCGCGAGGGCTGGGCGTTTGCGCTGCCCGAGGCCGACGCGGGGAGCCCTGGGCGGGCGGCGTGCGGGGTTCCTGGGGTCCCGCAGGCGGCGAGCGCGACCCCGAGTGCGCCGAGGGCGCAGGTCGCGGCGAATCGTCGTACTGGAATGATCACCTGATGAAGATATGTGGGTAATCCAGACTATTCGCCCATTGTTCACACGTGCCCGGCGACGGGGGCACGGAAGTCACCCGGCTGGACCCGGCGGAACACACGCCGGTCTCGTACGCCGGTCTCGTACGCCGGTTCCCTTTTCCCGTGCCCGCGTGCAGGATCGAAGGCCTGTCGCGGCCGATCCGAACGGCAGGACCGACGCGAGACAGGGGTGGGTACCGGTGCCGAACCGGCGACGCGGTGTTCCACCGGTCCTCCTCGCCGTGACCGCCCTGCCGTCGAGCGGATGCTTCCTGGGGCCGTCGGATCCGGTGGACACGACGGTGGTCGGAGCCCGGGCCGAAGGGGAGACGATCGTCGTCAAGATCCCGCTCTGTCCCTCCGACGAACCGCGACGGGGGGAGGTCACGGACTGGGACAAGGCCGAGGACACGAACCCGCCGATCGTCTGGTGGGCCTCCGGTCCGAGGACGGCATCGGCGAAGAGCGGCGTCGTCAGGCTCTGGTCCGCCGAGGGGTTCGAGCGTCACGCGGCCAAGCCCGCCCCGGTGCCGCGCACGCCTCGCCGCCGAGTTCCATCGGCGGGAACATGTCCTCGTTGTAGTGCGACCAGTGCCCGGAGATCTCGTACAGCTCCCGTTTGCCCAGCACCGGTGAGTACACGTGCTGGTAGCCCGCGCGTCGCTCGGCGTCGCGGACGTACCCCTCCAGGGCGTGGCGCACGGCCGCGCCGTCGGGCAGCCAGTAGGGCAGGCCCGCGCCCATCAGAGGATCGGTGTCGAAAAGGTCCAGCTCACGGCCGGGGCGGCGGTGGTCGGGGAGGGCGGTCATGGTGGTCTCCTCGCATCTCAAGGGGCGAGTGACCACACGGCGAAGCCCCGGGGCACTCGCCCCGGGGCTTCGGACTCGTCAGCAGTCAGCGCGCCGGGACACTCTCCGGCGTCGTCGTCTTCACAGCGGCACGCTTCATGGGAGGGACCGTAGCAGGGTGTCGGCGGGCGGGCGCGGCAATTCGGGCGGGGTGATCAGCCGGGGCCGGGGAGAGGGCTCGCGCCGGGGTCGTCGAGCGGGAACTCGTCGTCGTCGGCCTCGTCGCGGTCCTCGGCCTCGTCGCGCCTGAACTTGTCGCCCTTGGGTTCATCGAGCACGAACTCGTCGTCCTTGTGCCCGTCGGGCCGCGGGCGCGTCGGTGTCTGCTCCACCGTCGGCGCCCCCGGCTGGGGCTGCGCCCGTTCCAGGAACCGCAGCAGTTCCACCGGGAAGGGGAGGACGAGGGTGGAGTTCTTCTCGGCGGCGACCGCCACCACGGTCTGCAGCAGCCGCAGTTGGAGCGCGGCGGGCTGTTCGGACATCACCCCGGCGGCCTCCGCCAGCTTCTTCGACGCCTGGAGCTCGGCGTCCGCGTTGATGATGCGGGCTCGCCGTTCGCGGTCGGCCTCGGCCTGCCGGGCCATCGACCGTTTCATCGTCTCCGGCAGTGACACGTCCTTGATCTCGACCCGGTCGATCTGCACACCCCAGCCCATCGCCGGACTGTCGATCATCAACTCCAGGCCCTGGTTGAGCTTCTCCCGGTTGGAGAGCAGATCGTCCAGGTCGCTCTTGCCGATGATCGAGCGCAGTGAGGTCTGCGCCATCTGCGAGACCGCGAAGCGGTAGTCCTCGACCTGGATGACCGCGTCGGCCGCGTCGACCACCTTGAAGTAGATGACCGCGTCGACCCGGACCGTGACGTTGTCCCGCGTGATGCCGTCCTGCGCGGGGACGGGCATCGTCACGATCTGCATGTTGACCTTACGCAGCCGGTCCACACCGGGGATGATCATGGTGAACCCGGGCGGCCTGATGCCACCCCGGAGCCGCCCGAGCCGGAGCACCACGCCCCGCTCGTACTGCTTGACGACCCGGGCCGCCGCGACGACGTACACCACCCCCGCGGTACCGACCACCGCGGCCGTGGCCAAGAGCTCATCGAGCATGACGACCCCCTTTCGAGCCGCCGCATACCACAACTAATCCCACAATATGCCCCACGCGGGCTCGCGGTCGAGGATCCCCCCGACCGCGAGCCCGCGTGGGTCAGCCGGTGGTCAGCCGGTGGTCACCCTCACCGGTTCCGTCCCCGCCTCACTGTGCCGCACCGACCAGTTCTCCAGCGCGGTGCGGCAGGCGTGATCGAGGTGGTGCAGGCCGGAGAGGTCCAGCTCGACCGGGCGGTCCTGGGGCAGTGCCTCGAGGCTGTCGAGGATCTTCGGCAGCCTCAGGAAGGTCGCGTTGCCCGACAAGTACGCCTGGACCGGGCCCGCACCCTTGTCTATGACCTCCAGGCGGACGTGCGAGGCCTCCCACGCCGTCTTGACGATCGCCAGGGCGAGCCCGATGAGCACCCCCTCGAACATGCTGACGGCGACGATCGACACCGCCGTGACGACGAGGATCAGCGCCTCGCCCCGGTGCTCGCGCCACAGCGAGGTGATCTCGCGCAGCGGGATCAGCTTCCAGCCCGCGTGCACCAGGATGCCGGCGAGGGCGGGCAGCGGGATGACGCCGAGCGCGGCGGGCAGCAGCGCCGCGAACAGCAGCAGCCAGACGCCGTGCAGCACGCGGGACGCCTTCGTCCGCGCGCCCGCCTGGACGTTCGCCGCGCTGCGCACGATCACCGCGGTCATCGGCAGCGCGCCGAGCAGTCCGCAGACCGTGTTGCCCGCGCCCTGCGCCATCAGTTCCCGGTCGTACTCGGTCCGGGGGCCGTCGTGCAGCCGGTCCACGGCCGCCGCGCTGAACAGCGACTCGGCGGAGGCGATCAGCGTGAAGGCGAGCACCGTGCCGAGCACGCCCACGCTCGCGAGCTCCCCGAAGGCTTCGGGGCTCGGCAGCTGGATCGAGCCGACCAGCCCCCGCACCTCGACCTTGGCCACCGGCAGCCCGAACCCCGAGGCCACCAGCGTGGCCAGCACGACCGCGCCGAGCGCCCCCGGCACCGCAGGCACCCGCCGCGGCAGCCGCCGCCACAGGACGAGCACGGCGATCGTGCCCGCCCCGAGTCCGACCGAGGCCAGCGCCTCGGTGCTGCGGGCCGCGTCGACGACGGCCTCCGGCAGCCGGGCGAGCTTGTCGAGTCCGGCGGCGGGGGCCTTGAGCCCGGCCATCGAGTAGAGCTGGCCCGCGATCAGCACGAGGCCGATCCCGGCGAGCATGCCCTCGACGACGGCCACCGAGATGGCCCTGAAGTAGCGCCCCAGTTTCAGGGCGCCCATGAGGAGTTGGAGCACACCCGTGGCGAGCACGACGACTCCGAGGACGGCGAGCCCGTACTCCCGCACGGCCTCGAAGACCAGCACGGTCAGTCCGGCCGCCGGCCCCGACACCTGAAGGCTGCTGCCGCGCATCAGGCCGGTGACGAGACCGCCCACGATGCCGGTGACCAGGCCTAGTTCGGCCGGGACACCGGAGGCGACGGCGACGCCCACGCACAGTGGGAGGGCGACCAGGAACACGACGATCGAGGCGGCGAAGTCCTGCCGCAGGTGGGGGAGTTTGCTCATGAGGCCCGAAGTGTTCACGGCGCGGCTCACAGTGCCTCGAAGGTGTCGGTGTGCGCACGGTGTTCGCGCACGGCTCCGGTGTGGACCTCGTAGTACCAGCCGTGCAGACGCAGCCGGCCCGTCGTCAGGGCCTTTTCCACACAGGGGTATCCGCGGAGCCTGAGCAGTTGCGCGAGGACGTGGTTCTGCACCGCCTCGGCGACGGTGGGGTCGTCGCCCGGTGTGGCGGACGGGCGCTGCGCCTGCGCGAGCCAGTCGCGCACGGCGGGTACGGCCGTCAGGTCGTCGCCGCGCACCAGCGCGCCGACGGCGCCGCAGTGCGAATGGCCGCAGACCACGACCTCGGACACGCCGAGCACGTCCACCGCGTACTCGACGGTGGCCGCCTCGGAGGTCGGCCGGCCGGGGACGTACGGCGGGACGATGTTGCCCGCGGTGCGCAGCTCGAAGAGCTCGCCCGGGCGGGCGCCGGTGATCAGGGCCGGAACGACCCGGGAGTCGGAGCAGGTGATGAACAGGACCTGCGGGGACTGGCCGTCGGCGAGCGAGGCGAATTCCTCGGGTCGTCGGCCGAAGGAGCGGGCATGGTCGATGAGGGGCTGCATGTCAGTTCCTCCTGGCGCGCCCTGGGGGCGCGTCGGCTTACAGGACGGAGCGTGGGGGGACGCGCTCCGCTCAGCAGCGGAAGACCTGAAGTATGGCGGGGGAGTGGGCGGTCGAGGATCTCGACGTGCGCGGGTGTGCCGGGACGAGCGCGAGCGGCGGGTACGAGGCCGCGGGGTCGCTCGCGAGCAGGGCGCGCGGGGGTGTGTCGGGGACGAGATCCTCGTCGCGGGTCCGCTGACGGGCCCCCAGAGGGGGTGCCGCCTTCTGCGGATGCTCCGCTTCGGCGCAGGAGACGACTTCGCCCCTGTGCGCGGACGCGAACGCCTCGGTGGGGGCGAAGAGTTGCAGGCTGATCAGGACGGCGGCGAGTACCACGTAGAGGGTTCGGGCCGTCGTACCTCGCAACATGCGCCCCCTCCCGGCGTCTCGTCCTCCATGTCAATACATAGGTTAACGCGGCAAGTTGTTTGCAGGGTTAACTCGACGTTTCACAGTGAAGAGGGCCGAAAACGCTGTGGAGGGGCCGAAAACTACGCCTCGACGAGCCTCTTGGCGTCGCGGGCCAGCGCGGTGAGCCGGGAGATCGCGCGGAAGTACTTCTTCCGGTAGCCGCCGTTCAGCATCTCCTCGCTGAAGAGCTGGTCGAAGGGCATCCCGGAGGCGAGGACGGGCACCTCGCGGTCGTACAGCCGGTCGGCGAGCACCACGAGCCGCAGCGCCGTCGACTGGTCCGGCACCGGCTGGACGTCGGTGAGGCAGACGGCCTTCAGGTCGTCGGTCAGGGCGCCGTAGCGGCTGGGGTGCACGCGCGCGAGGTGGTCGAGCAGATGCGGGAAGTCGTCGAGGGAGGCCCCGTCCGTGGCGTACGCGGCCTTCGTGACCTGCTCGTCGGTGAACGGCGCCGGGGCCTCGGGCAGCCCGCGGTGGCGGTAGTCCTCGCCGTCGATGCGCAGCGGCCGGAAGTGTGCCGACAGCCCCTGGATCTCGCGCAGGAAGTCGGCGGCCGCGAACCGGCCCTCGCCGAGCTTGCCCGGCAGGGTGTTCGAGGTGGCCGCGAGCGCGACCCCCGCGGCGACCAGCTTGCCGAGCAGGGTGGAGACGAGGACGGTGTCGCCCGGGTCGTCGAGTTCGAACTCGTCGATGCACAGGAGGCGGTGCCCGGAGAGCGTCTGCACGGTCTTCTGGAAGCCGAGCGCGCCGACCAGGTTCGTCAGCTCCACGAAGGTGCCGAAGGCCTTGAGCGCGGGCTCGGCCGGGGTGGCGTGCCACAGGGAGGCGAGCAGGTGGGTCTTGCCGACGCCGTAACCGCCGTCCAGGTAGACGCCCCGGGGGCCGGCCGGGGTCTTCGGCGCCTTGGCCTTGCCGAAGCCGAAGAAGCCCCGCTTGCCGCCGCCGAGCGCGTGCGCCCCGCCGAGACCGGCCGCGAAGCCGGCGAGGACCTGTACGGCCTCGGTCTGGCTCGGCTGGTTCGGGTCCGGAATGTACGTTTCGAAGCGCACGGAGTCGAAGCGCGGCGGCGGCACCATCTCGGCGACCAGCCGGTCCGCGGGGACGTGCGGCTCGCGGGCGCACAGGGACGTGGGGGCTGCTTCGGTTATCGGTTCGATCCCGGAAGCGGCGGTGGAAGACGACACGGTTCCCCACTCTAAGCGCCGTGCCACACTGCACGACATGCGACGCCTGTTCCCTGTGACCTACGAAACAGCAGCCCAGGCCACCGCCGGGGCCCCCGATGCCCCTGGTGCGGCTGTGGCGGATGTGACGGATGCGACGGACCGTGAGTGGGAACTGCTGGAGCTGGCGGAGGCGTACGCCTACCCCGAACTCCGCTCCGCCGGCGTCCGGGAGCCCTGGCTGCGGGCCAACATGGTCTCCACGCTCGACGGCGCCGCCCAGCACGACGGGAAGTCCCAGGGCATCTCCAGCGCCGCCGACATGCGGATCTTCGGGGTGCTGCGGGCTCTCGCGGATGTTGTGGTCGTCGGTGCGGAAACGGTACGCCAGGAGGGTTACCGTCCGGCACGCGCGCGTGCGGAGTTCGCGGCGCTCCGGGAGGCGGCCGGACAGGGCCCGGCGCCCGCGATCGCCGTGGTCACCGCGAGCCTCGACCTGGACTTCTCGCTGCCACTGTTCACCTCGCCCCTGGTACCCACGCTCGTCCTGACGGGTGCCGCGGCGGCCCCCGGCCGGGTGGCGGCGGCCGAGAAGGCGGGCGCCGAGGTGGTGATCGCCGGGGACGGGACGGGCGTGGACCCGGTACGGGCCGTACGTGCCCTCGCCGAGCGCGGCATGACCCGGCTGCTCACGGAGGGCGGCCCGCGGCTGCTGGGCCAGATGGTCGCGGCGGGTGTCCTCGACGAACTGTGTCTGACTCTTTCCCCGACGCTCACCGCGGGAGACGCGCAGCGGATCGCCGGGGGGCCCGCGATGGCGGTTCCCAAGCGGCTCGAACTGGCGTCTCTCCTGGAGGAGGCCGGATTCCTCTTCGCCCGATACCGTCGCCCCTGACCGGCGGCCCTGGCGTCGGTAGGGCAAGGTAGCGGAGCAGATCGTTCCGATTATCTTCCGCTGGGCACACTAAAACTCGCAGTCCCCGTGCGATCACGGGGCAGGATGGTTTCCGCAGGGGGCCAGGGAGGCCCACGGAGGAGAAGGGCGCCTGTCGTGTTCACAAGCGTATTGATGATCGAGAAGGCCCTGACGTCCGCCGACGTGGAGTTCGTCACCACTTTGCACGGTGACGAGGTGGTCGCCTTCCATGTGCTGCTCCAGCCGCGGGGCGACCAGGCGGACCGGCTGCTGCGGGCCATCGACGATGTCGCGCTCGGGGAGCTGGACGAGGCGGCCCACGAGCGTGAGACGCCGGAGGGCGCGGACGCGGCCGGTCAGGGGCAGCAGGCCCTCGACGTGTCGCTGGTGGCGCTGCGCTCGGCCGGCAGCGAGGCCGAGGGGCGGCTCATCGAGGACCACCCGCTGGACGCGCTCAAGGCGCTGGTCGACGAGATCGACGCGGACGAGGTCATCGTGCTGACCGACCCGCACTACGTGGAGGAGTTCTTCCACCGCGACTGGGCCTCGCGGGCCCGCCACAAGGTCGGCGTGCCGGTGCTGAAACTGTTCTCGCACAGCAAGGTGTAGGTCCCCGCCGGGCTCGGCCGTGAGGCGCCGTGGGGGTGCGGTGGTTTTCGGGATGCGGGCACGTGGTGGCTGGTCGCGCCCACGCGGCGGAGCCGCACATGTCGCAGTCCCGCGCCCACGCGGCGGAGCCGCACATGTCGCAGTCCCGCGCCCCTTACGGGGCGCCTGTCGCCGCACGCAATAGGCTGGGGGCGCGTGCTTTCGCTCGGGCGCGCTCATCGTCGTACCGGATCTTGGGAGAAATGCACATGGCACCCGGCCTTCCTACCGCCATGGACCGACCGCACTTCATCGGCATCGGCGGCGCCGGGATGTCGGGCATCGCCAAGATCCTGGCGCAGCGTGGGGCGAAGGTGGCGGGCAGTGACGCGAAGGAGTCCGCCACGGCCGAGGCCCTGCGGGCGCTGGGCGTGACCGTGCACATCGGCCACGCGGCGGACCACCTGGCGTCCGACGCCACCTGTGTGGTGGTGTCCTCGGCGATCCGCGCGGACAACCCGGAGCTGACCCGGGCGGCCGAGCTCGGCATCCCGGTGGTGCACCGCTCGGACGCGCTCGCCCGGCTGATGGACGGCCTGCGCCCGATCGCGGTCGCGGGCACGCACGGCAAGACCACGACCACGTCGATGCTCGCCGTGTCCCTCTCCGCGCTGGGACTGAACCCCTCGTACGCGATCGGCGGCGACCTGGACGCCCCCGGCTCGAACGCCCTGCACGGCGACGGCGAGATCTTCGTCGCCGAGGCCGACGAATCGGACCGCAGCTTCCACAAGTACGCCCCCGAGGTCGCGATCGTCCTCAACGTCGAGCTCGACCACCACGCCAACTACGCCTCCATCGACGAGATCTACGAGTCCTTCGAGACCTTCGCCGGCAAGATCGTGCCGGGCGGCACGCTGGTGATCTCCGCGGACCACGAGGGCGCGCGCGAACTGACCCGGCGCCTGCCGGCGGACGTACGGGTGGTGACGTACGGCGACGCGCCGGACGCGGACGTACGGGTCCTGTCCGTGGTCCCCCAGGGCCTGAAGAGCCAGGTGACGGTGCTCCTCGACGGCACGGAGCTGACCTTCGCCGTCTCCGTCCCCGGCCGCCACTACGCGCACAACGCGGTGGCCGCGCTCGCGGCGGGCGCGGCGCTGGGCATTCCGGCCGCGGAGCTGGCCCCCGCGATCGCCTCCTACACGGGCGTGAAGCGGCGTCTGCAGCTGAAGGGCGAGGAGGCGGGCGTCCAGGTCGTCGACTCCTACGCGCACCACCCCACCGAGATGACGGCCGACCTGGAGGCCATGCGCGCGGGTGCCGGCGGCCGCATCCTGGTGATCTTCCAGCCCCACCTGTTCTCCCGCACCCAGGAGCTGGCGAAGGAGATGGGCGAGTCCCTGGCCCTGGCCGACGCCTCGATCGTGCTGGACATCTACCCGGCCCGCGAGGACCCGATCCCGGGCGTCACCAGCGAGCTGATCATCGAGGCGGCGCGAGCGGCGGGCGCGGACGTGACACCGGTCCACGACAAGGCGCAGGCGCCCTCGGTCGTCGCGGGAATGGCGAAGCCCGGTGATCTCGTTCTCACCATGGGCGCGGGAGACGTGACGGACCTCGGTCCCGAGATCCTGGCCCGCCTGTCGAAGTAGCCGTGACGTTTGCGAGGGGTTGAGCTTCATGTCGTACGACATCGAAAAGCCGGACGAGCAGTGGCGCGCGGAGCTGACCCCGGCCGAGTACACCGTCCTGCGGAAGGCGGGCACCGAGCCCGCCTTCACGGGCGAGTACACCGACACCAAGGCCAAGGGTGTCTACTCCTGCCGCGCCTGCGGCGCCGAACTTTTCACCTCGAACGAGAAGTTCGAGTCCCACTGCGGCTGGCCGAGCTTCTTCGATGCACGCAACTCGGATGCGGTGGAACTTGTGTCCGACCGTTCTCACGGGATGGTGCGGACCGAGGTTCGGTGTGCGCGGTGCGGGTCGCATCTTGGGCATGTGTTCGAGGGCGAGGGGTATCCGACGCCGACGGATCAGCGGTACTGCATCAACTCGATCTCGTTGCGATTGGTTCCGGACGAGACGTGAGGACTTGAGTGCAGGTCAAGTGGGGTCGGCTCTGGCCGGGGTCGACCCCGTCGCTGTTTCCGGTGCTGGATCCGTGCGGGATGTCCTGACGTCTCGGCAGCCGTTGTCGTACCTGGTTGTCCGCACCGCTGCTGGATTGTCGCTGGATTCGCCTGACGGGGCGTTAACTGGATTGCATGGCATCTGGCCGTGAAATCGGTAGCCAGCGGGTCGGTACGGGGCGGTCGGGAACGGCGGGGGTGTGACGCCGTTTCCCGGAACATGACTCCCGGACCGCTTTATGGCCTGCTGTGGTGGGGGCTGGCGGACGGGGGATGGGCCAGCCGCTCGGAGCCGGTGTTGACCGCAGGTTCGAGTCCTGGGCGGGAGCCACAAAACATGGCTGGTCGTGTGCGGGGCGCTGATCTGCGGATTTGTGCCACGGTGAGGGAGGAGGGGCGGTCCCGGCTGGTGCCGGTCGCCCCGGGGACGGGTCGGTGAAGTGCCACCGAGCCTTCGTTGGTGCCCTTGCGCAGGTTCGAAACTCTCGGCGGGGAACACGGAACATGGGAATGGGGGGAAGCCACCGGTCGGGGGGCGGGCAGTTGGTGATCAAGACGGTCGTCCGGCTGAATCGGTAGCCCGTGATCACGGTCGTGCCAGTGGAGGCTCGTGTCCGGCTTCAGAAATGTGGACGTTGGGCGCCGCGGGACGAGACACGGCTCGGTTCCCGGACGCTGTGCGTGGACCACCTCCGAGCCGCCGGTAGTTGGACCCGGAGACCAGATGAACAGACGGGAGGATCCTTTGAGTTGATCGCATTGTCAGTCCCCTCTGCCATCATCCCGCCATGCTGTACGACGCCTTGGTGGCCGAATCCCGTAGGAACGACTCACTCGACGACGTGAGGACCGCCGCGCTCGACCGCGTCCGCTGGCTCGTCGACCTCTTGGAACGTCAGCGGACCGAGTTCCGGCGGTCCATGGGGCACGAGCACCGGCGATCCAGGGCGGAGGGCGCGGCGACCCAGGCCGAGATCGACGGGCGGCTCGCGGCCTGTGCGGACGAGGAGGGCAGGGCCGCGGTCCTGTGCCTCATGCTGGCCGCTTGCTTCGACGACACGAGCTTGTGGCAGTACGACGCCGAGATCGGGCCCCTGATCTCGCGGGTGCGCGGCTGGACGCCCGACGAGATCGCGGTGATGTTGCTCCGCGCCACCGAGTACGACATGGGCTTCTGGTCCACCAATTCGCTGGGGCTGGTGTTGAACGCCGCCGACCAGCTCGACGCCGACGGCCGCCGTGCGGTCATGCCCTGGCTGCGGCACGCACACACGGAGCTCATGGACACCTCTGTCGAGACGCGCCTGCGCGCGTCGCTCGCCCAGCGCCTCCGCGCGCTGCTCGCGAGCGTGGACGAGGCGCACATCCCCGAGGGACTGATCCCCGCCGACGCTCCCTGGGCCTCCCCGCTGAGCGACCGTGCGAAGACCTCTCCGACGCCGGAACTAGCGGGCTTTGTACGGCACTTGGCGAGCCTGTCGGGGCCGCGTCCCACGCAGAGGTGGCGGCGGACGTGCCTCGAACTCGCGGACGCGGCGTCGGCGCGGGACCTCGTGGCCGACGTCCTGCGGGCGCTGGCCGAGGACGATCCGCTGTGCAGCAGGGGAAGCGGTGCGCACACCGGCTGGCTCCACGGCGATCACCACTACCACTACGTCGTCCACCAGAACGACGGTGACCTGGCGCGCGGCGTCGTCTGGGCGGCCGAGCTGACCGGCGGACCGGCCACGGTGCGGCACCTCGGCGCGCTCGCTCTGCGGGCCGGCGGCCTCGAAGCCCGTGTGTGCGAGGACCTCAAGCTCGCGGGCGCGGCGATCAACGCGCTGGCCGAGACCGGCGATCCGGCCTCTCTGGAGGCCCTGTGGCGGCTGCAGTCCCGGATCAAGCACCGGGCTCTGCGCAAGCAGCTCGACACCGCGCTGGTGACGGCAGCCGGGAAGCAGGGCATCACGGCGGAGCAGCTCATCGAGCGCAGCGTGCCGGACCACGGCCTGGCGCCGGACGGTTCGCTGGAACGGGAGTTGGGCGGACACCGGGTACGGGTGGCGATCGAGGAAGCGGCGACCGTGCGGCTCACCTTCACGCGCCCCGACGGGGGGACGTCCCGCACGGCTCCGGCGGCGGTGAAGGACGGCTTCCCGGACGAGCTACAGGAGTTGAAGGCACTGGCCAAGGAGGTGCGGGGGACACTGTCGGGTGAGCGGGCCCGCGTCGAGGCGCTGATGTCGGCCGGGCGCGAGTGGCCGTACGACGAGTGGTGCCGCCACTACCGCGACCATCCGGTCACCGGGGCTCTCGTCCGCGGCCTGATCTGGGAGTTCCAGAACGTCGAGGACACCGACGGCATGTGGCGTGCGGTGGCACCGACGGCCGAGCCGCCCGGCTGTGGCATCCGATCAGGGCGTCGACGGACGACATCAGGGCGTGGCGGGAGCGGCTCGTCGCCGAACGGCTGCGGCAGCCGTTCAAACAGGCCTTCCGGGAGATCTACCTGCTCACCCCGGCGGAGGAGGAGACCGGCGTCTACTCCAACCGGTTCGCCGCCCACATCGTCCACTACCGGCAGCTCTACGCGCTGTTCAAGGAACGCGGCTGGCAGGCCAACTTCCTCGGCCGGCACGACGGCGGCTACGACGGGAAGGCGCGGGCCGAGTTCGGCGACGGCGAGTGGCGGGCCTGCTTCCACCACGAGCCCGCCGCGGACGACGACGGCAGCGGCTACGCGCCCGAGCACGCCGCGACGGACCAGGTCCGCTTCGAGCGGCGGGACGGCCCGCGCTGGCGGGAGGTTCCGCTGGCGGAGGTGCCCCCGCTGGTGTTCAGCGAGGCGATGCGGGACGTCGATCTGTTCGTGGGCGTGACCTCGATCGCCGCCGATCCCGACTGGACCGACCGGGGCGGGGACCGCTATGCCGGGTACTGGCGGACGGCCACGTTCGGTGCGCTGACGGCGAGCGCCGAGGTCCGCCGCGACGTGCTGGAGCGGATCCTGCCGCGCCTGAAGATCGCCGGCCGGTGCTCGCTCGACGGCCGTTTCCTGATCGTCCGCGGCGATCTGCGCACGTACAAGATCCACCTGGGCTCGGCCAACATCCTGATGCAGCCGGACGACAGCTACCTGTGCATCGTCCCGTCGCGCGGCAAGAACGACGGCAAGGTGTTCCTGCCGTTCGAGGACGAACGGCTCTCCCTGATCCTCAGCAAAGCATTCCTGCTGGCCGCCGACACCGAGATCACCGACGAGTCCATCCTCACGCAGATCAAGCGAGGTGCCTGATGGCCACCGTGACGTTCCGGGACGAGACCGCGACGGGTAAAGCGCTCACCGAGTGGGAGGTCGCCGGGCTGCCCGAACGGATGACCGTACGGGAGCTGATCAGGCTCCGGGTCCGCGAGGAGGTCGCCCGGCACAACGCCCGCCCGAGCGATCGCTTCAACGGACTCGTCCGCCCAGACGACGCCGAGGCGGAGCTTAACGGCTACCGTCTCCGCGAGCCCCGCCGTATCGACTGGGAGCGCCAGGCCGAGATCGCCGAGCGCGCCTTCCTCGCCAACGGGTTCTTCGTGCTGGCCGGCGATCGCCAGGTCGAGGACCTCGACGAAGTCGTGGATCTCATCGCCGATCCCGACCTGGTCTTCATCAAGCTCGTCGCCCTCGTCGGCGGTTGAAAGACCGGCATTTCTCAGCCGACGAGGCCAAGCCTGTCCGCGTCCATGAGACCGGGGCAACTCTTCCGTCCTGACCGGCAGGGCCACCGTCGCCGTCAGCCGCCCGCCCGGGCGGCGGTACGGATCTCGGCCGCTGTGGACCAGAGCTGTCCGCGCAGGGCATGCCCGTGGGGCTGTTGCGGCTCAGCGCGTTTCCAGAAGTTCTGTGCGTAACTGATCGCGCACACCAACCTCTACTGGAAGTGGGAGAGCGCACCCGGGCGGCGCGGGGGCACCGTCGGCACGGTGGACGTGTCCTTCACGGCGGTCGTCGAGGACTGAGCCGTTCCGATCGGCGGCCGTCGGCAGCTATCGGCGGTCGCCGCGCGCTAGCCCTTCGCCCGCGCGGCCCGTTCGACGGCGTGGCCGAGGGAGAACAGGCCTTCCAGGCGGTCCGGGTGTCCCACGAGTTGGACGCCCAGGGGCATGCCCTGGGCGTCCCGGTGGCCCGGTACGGTCAGGGCCGGGAGACCGAGGAGCTGCCAGGGGCGGCTCAGGACGGGAGACCCGGTGGCCGTCAGGCCCTTCGGGGCGGCACCCGGGGCGGCCGGGCCGAGCACGGCGTCCACGTCGCCGAGCAGTGCCAGCACCGTGGAGCGCTCCCGCCGCGCGACGGACCGGGCGTGCTCGTAGTCCCCGGTGGTGATGGAGCGGCCGTGCGCCAGGAGTTCGTTGAGCGGTGCGCTCAACCGGTCCGGGTGGGTGCTCTCCTCGGCCAGCATCCGCGCGGCCTCGTACGCCATCACCGTGATGTGTGCCTCGACGAGGCGTGGGGTGAGGGCGGGCCAGTCGACGTCCACGAGCACGGCGCCGTTCGCGACGGCGTCCTCGACGCTCCGGACCAGAGCTGCCCGCATGTCCTGTGAGATCTCCGCCAGTTCGCCGCCCGACCACACAGCCAGCCTCGGGCGCGTCGGCGCTTCGGGAGGGCGGGAGAGCCGGTCCGAGCCGGTCAACGCCCCGTACACGAGCCGGAGATCGGCCACCGTCGGAGTCAACAGCCCGACCGCGTCGAGGCTGTGCGACAGGCCCACGAACCCCGTCGTGTCGAGGGAACCCCCGGCCGGCACCACGAAGCCCGCGACCCCGCAGTACGACGCAGGCCGGGTGAGCGAGCCCGCGGTCTGGCTGCCGAGAGCCAGCGGGACCACGCCGGTGGCGACGGCGGCCGCGGAGCCGCTGGAGGAACCACCAGGCGTGTGGGCGAGGTTGTGCGGGTTCCTCGTGGGGCCGGGGGCGAAGTACGCGAACTCGGTGGTGACCGTCTTGCCGAGGGGAATCGCGCCGAGCCGCCGCAGGCGCGCGACCAGCGGGGCGTCGGCCTCGGCGAACCGGCCCCGGCGCAGCGGCGATCCGCACTCGGTGGGCAGACCGGCGACGTCGATGATGTCCTTGACCCCGACAGGGACGCCGCGCAGCGGGCCGCCCGACGGCACGGCATCCAGCTCCCGGGCAGCGCCCAGCGCTCCGTCCCGGTCCACCCGTACCCATGCCCGTACGTCGGACTCCGTACGGTCGAGGCGCTCCAGCGCGCCCGCGATCACCTCGGCCGCGCTCAGCTCGCCCCCGGCCACGGCCGCCGTCAGGGCCGACAGAGTCCTCATCCCGCGCACCTCACCTACCGCGGTGCGAGTGCGGCGAAGGCCTCGTCGATCAGATCGTCGAGGTCGAGGGTGCCGTCGGAGGCGGTCCAGTGGTCGACGGCGATGTTGAGACAGTCGACCGCGGCGGCGGCCCGCACCAGCGGGCCAAGGGTCGAGGACCGCGAGGGGGCCGCGCGCCCGGCGAGGGCCTCGGCGATGACCGGGCGCCAGCCGTTCTGCTTCTCCATGCTGCGCGCGCACAGCGCGGGGGTCTTCATGATCAGACGGGACAGGGCGAGCGCGCCGGCCGGGTCCTGCCGGTGGTGCTCGACGACCGTGCCCAGGGCGTGTCGGAGCGCCGTCCAGTCATCCTCGCCGGCCGGGCGGGCGCGCAGCGCGTCGGCGATCCGCCGGCCCTGGGCGTCCACCGCGTCGAGGACGGCGTCCTCCTTGGTGCCGAAGTAGCGCAGGAAGGTGCTGCGGGACACCCCGGCCGCCGCGGCCAGGTCGTTGACGGTGACGTTCTCGAAGCCCTCGCGACGGAACAGCTCGAAGGCCACCTGGGCCAACTCGGCCCGGATGGCGGCCCGTGCGATGTCCCTCGTGCTCGTACGCGTTGCTCCGTTCACCCCGGGATCGTACCGCCCACTCGCTTCCCGCTCGCAATAGTGAACCGCGGACGCTAGCGTGACACTGAGTTTCATGATTGATATATAGGTTCATCATTGGCGCCATTGGCCACCTGCTTCACACCACATCACCGGGAGACCCCACACCGTGACGAAGACCCTTGGGCTCATCGGCAGCGGCATGATCGGCGGCGGGCTGGCCCGCCTCGCCGTGGCGGCCGGACTGGACGTCGTACTCAGCAACTCGCGCGGACCGGAGACACTCGCCGGCCTCGTCGCCGAACTCGGCGGGCACGCCCGCGCGGCCACCCCCGAGGAGGCCGCCCGAGCCGGTGACCTGGTGGTGGCGACCGTGCCGCTGAAGGCCTACGACCGGCTGCCCGCGGCGGCTCTCGCGGGCAGGACCGTGCCCGCGACGCCGACGACGATCTCCGCGACGGTGTAGAGCGTGCCGGAGCCCGAGGCCCGCTGGAGCAGGACGACGGCCCAGGCGGCGCTCACCGCTACCGCGGTCGGCAGAACCCAGCCCCACATCACCGTTGAGCCCTCACGGAACGCCCGGTACAGGGTCACGCCGCCCGCACCGGCCAGGGCCGCGATGCCGGGGGCCATGGCGGTGACGTAGTACGGGTGGAAGGTGCCCTCCGCGAGGGCGAAGGTCAGGTAGTGCAGGACGAACCAGCCGCCCCAGAGCATGAGCGCCGCACGCTCGGCGTCGGTGCGCGGGGCCCGGCCGCGCAGGATCAGACCCGCGATCAGGGCGATGACCGCGAAGGGGATGAGCCAGGAGATCTGGCCGCCCATGATCTCGTTGAACAGCCGGTAGACGCCCGCGCTGCCGCCGAAACTCGCGCCGTTGCCCGCCGAGCCGACCGAGGAACTGGCGCCGAAGATACGGCCGAAGCCGTTGTAGCCGATGACCAGGTCCCAGACCGTGTTGTCGGTCGAACCGCCGATGTAGGGGCGGGAGGAGGCGGGGATCAGGTCGACGACCACCATCCACCAGGCGCTGGAGACGACCAGGGCCGCCGTGGCGACGGCGAGGTGGCGGATCCGGCGGCCCAGCGAGCCGTGCGCGGCCCAGAGGTACACCAGGCAGAAGGCCGGCAGGACGACGTACGCCTGCATCATCTTGGTGTTGAACGCGAAGCCGATCGCGACCGCCGACCAGACAAGCGGCATCAGCCGGCCGGTGCGCACGGCCTTCATCAGCGCGGCGGCGCCGAGCAGCATCAGAAAGACCAGGATCGGGTCCGGGTTGGTGTCCCGGTTGATGGCGACGGTGATCGGGGTCAGCGCCAGTGCCAGCGCGGCGACGGTCGCCGCCCCCGGGCCGAAATCGCGCTTGACCATGCGGTGGAGCAGGGCCACGGAGCCGGTGCCCACCGCGACCATCGGCAGCGCCAGCTGCCAGGTGCCGAAGCCGAAGGCGCGGGTGGACAGCCCCGTCACCCACAGGGCGAACGGCGGTTTGTCGACCGTGATGAAGCTGCCGGAGTCCAGCGCGCCGAAGAAGAACGCCTTTCAGCTCTTGGTGCCGCTGTAGACGGCCGCGTTGTAGAAGCTGTTGCCGCTGACGGAGGTGATGTTCCAGGCGTACAGGGCCGTCGCCGCGAGCAGGATCGCCCACAGGGCGGGGCGCGTCCAGCGGGGGTCCTCGGCGGGGCCGGTGAAGAGCCTTCGGCCACGGGCGACGAAGCCGCCATCGGCGTGCGGGGCCGCCCCGTTCCTGCTGCTCGGTCAGGACGTGGGCGGTGGGGCGAGAGTCGTCATGACGCGGGCTCCAAGCGGGGAGAGGGAGTGCGACGCGGGAGGAAGGCCCGGAGCCGCATCAGGGCGAAACGGGTTGCGGTGGCGGCGAGGTCGGCGCCGACCGCGGTGATCAGGGGCGCGAGGCCGACGAGGGGGCTGCCCACCGAGGCCACGGCGGCGGGGAGGCGCGTCCTTGGCGAGCTTGCGGCCCATCTCGACACGCGAGAGGTACACGTTCCGGC
>NZ_JBEYFS010000205.1:0-21646 GCF_040634475.1 Streptomyces sp. NPDC007095 | reverse complement strand
CACCACCGGGGGGCCCCGCCCAACACCCCCCCCGCCACCCTTCTTGTCGTGCGCCGGTTCAGCCCAGCCCGCGGGCGTCCTGCTTCAGCGCCGTGTCGACGGTGAGCGCCGTCGCGACGACGAGGCTCAGCAGGGGCTCGGGAAGCTGGTAGTGGATCTGGAGGACGTAGTTGTCCGCCGTGGTGAACATCGTCTTGGCGAGGCCTTCCCAGGTCTTGGTGATCCGGGCGACCTCGTTGTCCGTGTGGTCGACGATGGCGAAGTTCCAGGCGCGCCAGTTCTCCGCCTTGATCGCGCCGACCTGCTGGCCGTTGACGTTGATCGCGAAGTTGATCTTCCCGATCATGTTCTGCTGCACGATCTCGCCGACGGGCTGTCCGTCCGGACGCTCCACGACCACCCGCGACTTGATGAACTTCGCGGGACGCGTGAGCCGCAGCACCGGCTGCCCGTAGGCGTCACGGATCTCCAGCTTGTGCGTCATGTACTGGTCGAGGCTGGAGACGAAGCGGAGCGCCTTCTTCAGACCGCTCTGGCCGACCT
Organism: Streptomyces sp. NPDC007095; assembly: GCF_040634475.1. Lineage (NCBI taxonomy): Bacteria > Bacillati > Actinomycetota > Actinomycetes > Kitasatosporales > Streptomycetaceae > Streptomyces > Streptomyces sp. NPDC007095. The sequence continues at coordinate 21,103 of NZ_JBEYFS010000205.1, read as the reverse complement.
CGACGACCGCGCCGAGCAGGTTGCCCTGCTGGTCCATGACCTTGTACTCGTTGGTCAGCTCGATCAGCTTGGCCTTCTGGTTCACCACCAGGACCGGCTCGGTGAACAGGGTGCCACCGCCGACACCAGCACCCGTGACACCCGCCTGCTGCTGCACCTGCTTCTGCACGCGAGGGTCGGGACCGGCCGACGGCTGTCCGTACGGCTGCTGGGCCTGCTGCGGAACCGTCGGCCCCGCCGGGGCCGCCTGGTCCGCATTGGTGTGCTCGGTCCACTGCGAGCCGTCCCAGTACCGCAACGTCTGGGGCGCCCCGTGCGGATCCGGGTACCAACCTGCAGGTGTGTTCGAATGCGTGGTCACCGGGGCACACTACCGCGAGTTGGCCGGAATTTGACCAGAGGCGAGATATCCATCAGAAGGTGAGGATCGCCGGGTCACTCACACCCGCGTGACCGTTCTCGACATGTCCGGCGAACCGCCGCAAGAACCCCGCGTCCGCCGTGGACACGACGGTCAGGTCGTACCAGCGCCGGCTCGCCCGCAGGTCCACCGTGTGCCGCACGGTCGCGCCCGCCCGCACCTTGAACGAACTCGGCCGCCCTCCGTAGCCGTTGGTGAGCTTGAGCTCGGCCGTGCCGGACCCCTTGTTGGTGAAGGTCAGTTCCACGTTCCCGTCGACGTGGCGCGCGGTGACCTCGGGTCCCGCGGACTTGCCGGGGCCCTTGAAGACGCGCAGGAAGCCGTTGGGGCCGTGCACCGTCAGGTCGTACGAGCCGCTGGAGTACGCCGAGTTCCAGGTGTCGGAGACGGTCTTGCCGGCCTCGGTGGTGTACGTCCACGGGCCGTCGGTGCGGTTGCCGGAGGTGACGAAGAAGGCGGCGCCGGCCTTGGCACCCGAACCGAAGGCGAGCGTGAACTTCCCGGCCGCCGCGTCCGCCGAACCGTCCACGAGGGGCGCGTACTTGAGCGGCCGCGCCGGGCGCGAGCCGCGCTCCTGCCGGGGCAGGACGGGGTTCGCGGGCGGGGTCGGCACATAGTCGGGGTGCCGGTCGTGGTCCGGCGGCCGGTAGCCGTCGGTGTCCGGCAGCGCGACCGGCTTGGTGTCCTTGCGCGAGAAGTCGAAGGCGACGGTGAGGTCGCCGCTGATCGCGCGCCGCCAAGGCGAGATGTTGGGCTCGTGCACGCCGAAACGGCGCTCCATGAACCGGATGATCGAGGTGTGGTCGAGGGTCTCGGAGCAGACGAAACCGCCCTTGCTCCAGGGCGAGACGACAAGCATCGGCACCCGCTGGCCGAGTCCGTACGGTCCGGCGGCACGGCTCGCGTCGCCCTTGTAGAGGTCCGGGCCGACGTCGACCGTGGACTTGCCCTGCGCGGCCGACTGCGGCGCGAACGGGGGCACGAGGTGGTCGAAGAAGCCGTCGTTCTCGTCGTAGGTGATGAACAGGGCCGTCTTCGCCCACACCTCGGGGTCGGAGGTCAGCGCGTCCAGAACCTGAGCGATGTACCAAGCGCCGTAGTTCGCCGGCCAGTTGGGGTGCTCGGTGAACGCCTCGGGTGCGACGATCCAGGAGATCTTGGGCAGCTTCCTGCCCTTGACGTCGGCCTTCAGCTGGTCGAAGAAGCCCTCGCCCTTGCGGGCGTCGGTGCCGGTGCGGGCCTTGTCGTAGAGCGGATCGCCGGGCTTTGCATTGCGGTACTGGTTGAAGTAGAGCAGCGAGTTGTCGCCGTAGTTGCCGCGGTAGGCGTCCGGGATCCAGCCCCAGGAGCCGTTCGCGTCGAGGCCGTCACCGACGTCCTGGTAGATCTTCCAGGAAACCCCGGCCGCCTCCAGTCGCTCCGGATACGTCGTCCAGTCGTAGCCCACCTCGTCGTTGCCGAGGACCGGGCCACCGCCCTTGCCGTCGTTGCCCGTGTAGCCCGTCCACATGTAGTAGCGGTTCGGGTCGGTGGAGCCGATGAACGAGCAGTGGTACGCGTCGCAGATGGTGAACGCGTCGGCGAGCGCGTAGTGGAACGGAATGTCCTCGCGTGTCAGGTACGCCATCGTCGTCGACGACTTGGCGGGCACCCACTTGTCGTACTTGCCCGCGTTGAACGCGGTGTGCCCGTCGCTCCAGCCGTGCGGGAGGTCCTGGATGAACTGCAGACCCAGGTTGTCGGCGGTCGGCCGGAAGGGCAGCACCTCCTTGGTGCCGTCCGACTGGTGCCAGACCGACTTGCCGCTGGGCAGCGTGGACGGGCGGGGGTCACCGAAACCGCGGACGCCTCTGAGCGAGCCGAAGTAGTGGTCGAAGGACCGGTTCTCCTGCATCAGCACGACGATGTGCTCGACGTCGTCGATCGTGCCGGACCCGTGGTGCGCGGGCAGCGCGGCGGCGCGCTCGATGCTGTTCGACAGCGCGGTGAACGCCGCGGTGCCACCGGCGAGTTGGAGGAAACGGCGTCGGTTCACTTGAGGCATGACTGGGTGACCTCTTGTCCTGACGTGGTGCTGTGGATGGGACCTGTGCGGGGGGAGTGTTCCAAGAGGAACGAACGCCGGGGAAGACCCCGTGGCGGTGGTGTGACGCACAGGGGTCTGCGATGCGAACACCAGCGTGCGTGACCCGGCAGGGCTCTTCACCGACGGATGCCCGGCACTCGTCGTCGCAGAAGGAATCCACAGGAGGTGGCCGGACAGCCCGGCCTCACAAGGGAATTCGTCGCACTTCGAGGTCGCCTCAGGTGCCGGGACGCCCGGCGGCCGTCCATGCGGCGTACTCCTGGCGGACGTAGGGGCGGCGGCTGGGGTCCAGCGTGATCGCGTCGGGGCGGTGTGGGCCGGCCACGAGGCCGGGATGGCGTCGGTCGTGCAGCACGAGTTCTTCGGCGGTTCGTGCGGCGGCTCCGACCGGGCCGGGGCCGGGGTCGTCCAGGGCCATCCGGTCCATAAGAGCAGCCCTACGCAGCAGCCAGGCCCGTTCTGCGGCCGTCGCATCGACCGACGGGCCGGAGACGGGCCGGACTTGACGGCCGGCGCGTTCGGCCCCGAGGGCGAGCACCTGGTGCATCTCGCGGCGCAGCTCGGGGGCGTTGGCGTACGCCTGGTGCGCAGGCGGCGCGTCGATGACCTCGGCGGTATTCGGGGTGACCCCCACGCTCACACCTCCGCCGGTACGCCGAGGCCGCAGCGTTCGCAGAGCACCGTGTCCTGGTCGGGGCCGCCGTGGCCGAGGGCCGACCGGTTCGCCGGGGAGGACACGAGCACCTGCGCCGGGCCCAGACAGCCGTCCACGGGGCACGGCCTGTGGGTCGCGAAGGCCCACGCGGTGGGGCCATCGGGTGATCCGGGGCCGGTCATGCCGAGCACCTCAGGCAGGCGCGGACTTCGCGTCCGCCGCGCGTCTGGTGTACCTCGGTCGACTGTGCGAGGTACCGGACGATGCCGGTGCCCCGGCCGTGTTCGTCCGGGGCGATGTCGGGGCGAAGGTGCTCCACGGCCGTTCCGGAGTCACTGACCACTATGTGCAAAGTGCCGTGGTCGAGGACGAGCAGCAGGGTCATGCGCTCGCGTCCGTACTGGGCGGCGTTGGCGGCGAGTTCGTCGACGATGAGAACGGCGGAGTCCCGTTCGCTCACGGGAACACTCCAGGTCTCCAGCAGATCGGCCGCGAAGTGACGAACGGCGGAGACGTGCGCCTCCTGCGCGGGCAGGGTGAGCAGCGCCTGCCGGCTGCAGTGCCGGGTGAGCGGCGGGCTCGGGCAGGGGGAATCGGTTACGAACATGGTCATCTGGCTCTTCTGTGGATGTACGGAGACCGGAAAGCGGGGGACCGCCAATGACTTCGAGGGGCGGTCGGTATGCCGGATCCTGCATGGGAGCGCTCATTCAGTTCCACGGGCGGCGCGTGCCGAATGGTTCGAGTCATTCGCGGCTTTTACCCAACTTCTTGCGGGTCAGGTCAATGCCGGTGGCCGGGCTGAGCTCACTCGCCTCGGCCAGGCTCTTCTGTTCTGAGGCCCAGGGCGCCGTCACCGGCCACCCGGAGGGGGCGTGCACGCCCTGTCGGCGCACTCACGCATCAGGTGCGCCTGAGGACCGGCCCGTTTCGCGGGAGCCGACGGTGAGGCATCAGCCCCTGACCACAGAGGCCGATGCCGGCCTCAGGGGCCATCGCGGGCATCCGCCGGGCGCCCTTGCCGGACGCTCTCGATCTCGCCGATCCCGGGGCCGTACGGCGTGGTGGCGTCGGTCGACGACAGCGCCCGCGGGCTCGCCTTCGCGGCCGATGCCACGAGCACTGGCCTCCTCGATGACCGGGCTCTGCGCCCCTCACGCCTGCATCGTGACCAGCTTCTGACCGTTGCCTGCGACGATCTCGAAGTGCTCGATGACTCCCGGAGACATGGCCACCGCCCCTGGGATCGTGGTGCCGGGAGGGTACTCGCCCGCCCGCCAGGTGGCGCCGTCCGCCCTGGCCCCGCCGGGCCCGACCGCCTGCAGCCGGCAGGTGATTCCGGCGGGCGCCCCCTTGGCGGAGACCTGCAGGACACTGCCCCAGGCAGAGGGTGAGACCTTCACCGAGGCGGTTACGCCGGTGGCGGGATCGCTTCCGGAGAAGGTACGCCAGGCAGTCGGCGCGGTCGGCCCAGGCTGTGTCGCCTGAATGCCCACCGATCCGACAGTCGCCAGCCATGTGCCGCCGACCGCCGCCGCGATGAACGTCAGAGAGGCGGCGGCGCCGGCCAGTTGCAGACGCCAGGTCCTGCGGCGCCGGGCCGCGGCCTGCTGGAGCAGCCTCTCCAGCACACCCGCCTGCGGCACCGCAGGCACGGCGGGCCGTGCAGGCGAGGGTCCCTGAGCGCTCTCGGCAGCCCGCGCCACCAGCCGGCCGACCAGGTCCTCACCGGCCGCCGGCACCGTCTGGCCCGCAGCTTCGGCTGCGGTCACCGTCGCCAGCAGCGCGGGCAGTCCCGCCAGTTGGGCGTGTTCCGCCCGGCAGTCGGCGCATTCCGCGAGGTGGGCGCGCGCTTGTTCCATTTCCGCCGGGGGCAGCGTGCCCAGGACGTATCCTCCCAGCACCAGCCTGAGGACGTCGTGCTCCGCGCTCATGGTCGCCACCTCCTGCATGCCACGGTCATGGCTCGATGCCCCGTTCCAGCAGCGCCAGCCGCAGGGCGTGCAGGGCGTAGTACGTACGCGACTTCACGGTGCCCAGCGGGACGCCCAGCACCCGGGCGGCCTCCGCCATGGTCCGGCCCCGGTAGTAGGTCTCCAGCAGGACCGCGCGATGGTCCGGGGACAGCGTCCGGATGGCATCGGCCACCGCCCAGCTCTGCAGTGCCTTCTCGATCTCGTCCTCGCCCGGTGCCTGCTCGGCGACTCGCTCCAGCGCCTCGCCGCCGGCCTCGGCCGGTCTGGCCTTCCGGGCCCGGTGGGCGTCGATGACCAGGTGCCGGGCCACGGTACACAGCCATGCCCGGGCCGGGCCGCGTGCCGGGTCGAACGCGGCGGGATGCTGCCACGCTCGCAGCAGCGTCTCCTGCACGACATCCTCCGCCCATTGCCAGTCTCCTGAGGTCAGTCGCAGCACGTAGTGGAACAGGGGGCCTGCGTGCTCCGCGTACAGAGTGCGCAACAGTTCCTCGTCTGCGGTCGAAAGGGTCCCTTTACCAGAGACACGGTGCGCGGAGTCATCCGGATCGGTCCTTTGATCACGTTTTCGTGAACTCCAGGGCATAAGTCGATCATCGCGCATATGTATTGCTTTGTCGTGTAACGCGTGGCGCGGTACCGGCGACGCTCCGTGAGCGCTGCGGGCGACATGCCCCTGCCGGGTCCGACGACACCGCCAAGGCCACGCGCGCGCGAGCGGAGCACTCTAGGGCTGGCCGATCTACGAAGATCACCAAGAAGCACCATAAAAAGTACATATCCACCGAACCAAGCTCCCCCACCGCCCGTGGAACCGGACAAGAGCCGCTTTGCGCGGCACTCCTCCTCCATCCGTCAAGGGCACGCGGCCGTGACACGGCATCCACCACACACCACCGCGGTTGCGTGCGCTCAGCCGGCACATTCCCCCATCTCCGCCTGATCAGCGAGGAACGAACACCATGCACCTGAACTTTCGTACACCAAGTCGGCGATCACGCGCCTCGGCCGGGCTGGCCGTCGCCACCGCCTGCGGGTTGGGGCTCCTCAGCGCATGCGGTCAGTCGTCGCATTCCTCGTCCACCGGAACCAGCGCCATCACACCCGGAGCAGGTCAGCACCAGACGGCCGGGATGCCCGGTGCCGCCGGACCGGGGAACACGGCGAGCTCCGCTCCCGGCACCTCGCCGATGCCCAGCATGAGCATGCCCATGAGCCCCCCGAGCACGGGCGCGGCTGCCGCGCCGATGGCCGGGGACGCCGTGGCGATCAAGAACTTCGCATTTGCCCCGGCCACACTCAAGGTCAAAGTGGGCACGACCGTGACCTGGACCAATCAGGACACCGACGCCCACACCGTCACCAGCACGGGATCGGGCGGCCCGTTGCGTTCGGCAGCCCTGAACACCCACGCAGCCTACAGCTACACGTTCACCAAGCCCGGCACCTATTCCTACCTCTGCACCATCCATCCGTTCATGACCGCCACCGTGGAGGTGACCCGATGACCGGCTACTACGACAGTCACGACAGTGCACCGGCCGACGATACCGAGCAGCCCGCCACGGAGCACGGTATGTCCCGGCGCCAACTCATGCGCCACGCGGGGTGGTTCGGCGGTGCCGTGGTACTGACCATGGCCAGTGGAGAGGTGATCAGCCACATCGCCGACTCCCGGGAGACCCACTCCATGGCCGCCGCCGGCGCCACCGCGGCGGCGAACGGCTCGCTGCGGTTCGTGCAGGTCTCCGACAGCCATATCGGGTTCCATGGCCCGGCGAACACGGACGTGGTCGGCTCATTCACCGAAGCGATCAACCAGGTCAACTCGCTCGGATTCAGACCCGACTTCGTCATGCACAGCGGCGACCTGACCCACCTGTCCACGGCCGGCCAGTTCGACCAGGTCAAGCAGATGCTGACCGGTATGCAGACAGACCGTGTCTTCACCGTACCGGGCGAGCACGACTCCATCGGCGATGCAGGCCGTGCCTACCGGAAGACCTTCGGCATGGGCACGCTCGGCGATGGCTGGTACAGCTTCGACACCCACGGTGTGCACTTCATCGCCCTGGTCAACACGCTGAGCCTGGAGAAGCTCGGCCATCTCGGCAACGCCCAGATCGACTTCGTCCGCAAGGACATCGCCGGACTGTCGTCGGACACCCCCATCGTGGTCTTCAGCCACATCCCGCTGTTCGCCATGTACCCGAAGTGGGGCTGGAGCACCGATGACGCCCTCAAGGTCATCGCCCTCCTGCGCCGCTTCTCCTCCGTCACCTGTCTCAACGGGCACGTCCACCAGCTGTTCACCAAGACAGACGGCAACATCACCTTCCACTCCGCCACCACCACCGCCTACCCCCTGCCCAAACCTGGCCGTGGCCCCGCCCCCACTCCGCAGGTCGTCCCCGCCCGGCAGCTCAAGGACGCACTCGGCATCCGCACCGTCGGCTACCGCCAGGGCGACCGCGAACTGGCCATCAAGGATCAGAGGCTGGCATGAACACCCGAAGACTCCTCGCCCCCACCCTGCGATCGGCGAGCGCCGCAACCCTCGCCGCCGGCGGATACATACACGCCCAGCTCTACGTCGACGAGTACCGCTTCATCCACATCATCGGTCCGCTGTTCCTGCTCCAGGCCAGCGTCTCCTTCGCCCTCGCCGCCCTGCTGCTGATGGGGACACCACCCCTGCTTCTGAGGGCCGCCGCAGCCGGCGTCACGCTCGGCGCCCTCGCCGGCTTCACCGCCTCACGCATCGTGGGCGTCTTCGGATTCACCGAACACGGCCTGCAGCCTGCCCCACAAGCCCTCCTCAGTCTCCTCACCGAAACCGGCACGCTGCTGCTCCTCTCGATCTGGCAGATGACCGTGACAAAGCAACACCGCGCCGCCGGAACACCCGTCAGGACACCCATCCGGGAGCGGGCCGCCAACTGAACCACCACGGCCAAGCCACTCGGGACGGCCCAGAACCAAGGAGTATCCCCATGCACCTGGAACCGCGCCCAGGAACCGCCGGGCCGAGCCCGCACCTCCGCGAACTGAAGGATGCCGTGCGCGCCCTGCTCGGCCTGGACCACGACACCGCCGTCATAGTCCGCCAACTCACCTGCAGCGAACCCGGCTGCCCACCGCTGGTAACCGTCGTCTCCGTGGTGCCGATGGACGGCGAGGTCCACCGCTGGACACTCCACCGCCCCGCCGACCAGATCACCGAGAACGACCTGCGGGCCACCCTGCTCCCCCACCTACCGAACTGACCGGAACGGCCGATTCGCGGAAGCGCTTCTGCCCGACAGAAGCCGCCTTGGCGAGCCAACCGAAGATTCTCCGATCAGCGGTAAAGGTCTACGCGGAGACCCTCTGTCAACTCACCCTCGGCCACGAAGAGTCGGAATCGATAATCGAGCAGAGGAGGGACGTGATGGCCCTGTCCTCCCGACGGTTCCCCCAGGGCTCCCCTCCTCTCGGTGATCAACTCGCGGCGGCGGATGCCCGCTCCGGCATCAGGTCGAGCGCGATGTCCACGATCATGTCCTCCTGGCCGCCGACCAGACCGCGGCGGCCGACCTCCAGCAACAGGGCTCACGCATCGACGCCATAGCGTGCCGCGGCGTGCCGGAGGAACGAGGATGGCTGCGCACCCGGTGAAACCCGTCCGGCACCTTCGACGACATGGGCTCTCCTCCCGACAGCGGGCCGCGGGACGCGGCTCCTCCCAAGCAATGGGTGTAGCAGCGGGCACTGACAGAGGCTGGCGGGTCATCAACGCAGCGCCGGTACCCGAGAGCGCAATCAGCCACGGAGCGTCGCGTCGCGGCGAAGGATCGGCGCGACGCGGCAGGCATCTATGAACTGGGCAAACGGAGTTCTCTGCCGGGCTACGTCCGATGCGAGAGCTCAGACGCCGTGCGCGGGCCAGCGTCTTTCAACGGCCGCCCTAGCAGGGGAAACGACCCGCGAGTTACTTCCAGGTTACTCATGTACGGAAAGGCCAAAAGCAGCAGGAGCGCACATAGCGGCGTACGTCGCCGAAGCCGTCTCCGCCCGAAGGATATTGGGTCTGCTGCAGCTTTGGGTGACGGGGTCAAGATGTCACCCGATCGTGCAGCAGACCCTGCCGCTGAGTAGGCGGCGTAGTTCAGTCGGGTCCCCCGCACACCGACCCCGACCCCCCGAAACACCGGCCCCGACCCCCGGACCATCGCCGAGGGCAAGCCTTGCGCCGAGCCAGGCGGATGTCCCGAGTAAGGCGGTCGCGCCGGTCAGCGCGACGCCGCCGGCACGGCCGCGGGCATGACGCCAGGAAGCGGCTGCCGGTCAACGTGCCGTCAGCCCGTCGAGGATGAGGTCCAGTTTGGCGCGCAGGACCGGCCGCAGCGCGAAGGGCGCGCTGTCGCCCTGACGGGCTTGCAGCCAGCGGTGAAGGGTGTCGCAGTAGCAGGCGGACAAGGCCTCCGTGACGGTCTGCGCCGGAATGGACCGCCGGAACTCGCAGGCCTCCTGACCCTGTTGGACAGGGCCGCGGAAGGTGTCGATGAGCCACACTCCACCGATGACCTCCCGTGCGGCCACCAGTCGGTATCCGACCTCAGGGAGCCACCTGCCGGACTCCGGCCGAGGGATGCCACCCCAGCCTGCGGGACACGGCCAGGCCGGAAGCGATGACCGCCGGCCGTACCGTCCGCAGATCGACCGACCCGGCGCCCACGACGACCGACAAGGCAGCGACGACCTCGCCGTCGGACGGGCGCCCCAGCGGTCGGTCCAGTGCAGGCCACCATGTCGAGTGGCGAGCCACCGTCCGGAGGGCCACGTACCGGCAGGTCACTTGAGCTCCCTGGCCGCAGCCGGAACCGGGGTGGCTTTCGCCTCGCCTCCTGGGGCGCATCCCCGCCTCTGGAACCCGGCGATGCGAGGACGCCTGTCGGGTCGATCGGGGCCGACTTCTGTGAACTCACGGAAAGGTGCCCCCTCACACGCCGAGGTCGGCGGCGGCTTCGGGACCAGACCCCGGGCATGCGGTCTCGCCGGCGGTGGGGCGGCTCGCTTCGCCGGGTCCGTCGGCCATGCGGCGGCTCGCTTCGCCGAGGCCGTCGGCGAGCGCGCGCACCTGGTCTGGCGTGAGCGCGTCGAAGAGCAGCTCCCGGACCAGCCCCACATGGCTGGGTGCCGCCCGCTCCAGCAGAGCCGTCCCCTCCTCGGTGAGGACGGCGTAGACCGCACGCTCATCACCGGGACAAGTTCGTCGGCGCACCAGCCCGGACTTCTCCATCTGCCCGATCTGATAGGTCAGCCCGCTCTTGGAGTTGACCAGGGCACCGGCCAGTTCGGCCATCCGCATCTCCCGGTCCGGGACCCCGCTGAGCCGGGCGAGGATCTCATACTGCAGCCCGGACAGGCCGAAGTCCCGCTTGAGCCGCTGCTCCAACCGCCGGTACAGCAGCGCGTGCGCGGTGGTGAAGGCCGTCCAGGCACGCTTCTCCACCTCATTCAGCCAACGTGTATGACCCACGTCACAGCCCTCCAGGCTGTTCAAATTGGAACTCAAGCCTACCGTCCAATGGTGAGTTCAAATTTGAATAAACCGTCCGTCACAGGAGATGCCGTGATCACCAGCGCCGCCACCACAGTCCGCACCCAGCTCCGCGGATCGGTGAGGGACTCGGCTCGGTGTGACAGCCCGTGAACGGGTCAGCGGGCTTCCCCGCGTGTGACAGCTCTCGCCCCGGCCCACCGGGATCGGGGCAGCCGTGCCGTCATGGGCGGTCGGGAAACGCGTCCTCGGTGGGTGATTCGCCTTTCGGGGCGCCGATGCAGAAGGTGATCTGGTTGCGGAACTCCTCCACGGCCGCGCGGTCGCGCAGCCACCTGGGGAACGCGGTCGGATCGGTGTTGGGGTAGTCGAAGACGGTGCCCCAGCCCTCCTTGGGACGGACGTCGGAGCGGACGGAGAACTGGGAGACCATCGACTCCTGGTACTCCTTGGAGGTCAGCCAGCTCAGGTACAGCCTGGCGCCCGCCGGGTGCTTGGCGTCCTTGAGGATGGCCGCGGACTGGGCCCAGGTGAGGAAGGGACCCTTCTTGGACACGGTGAAGGTCACGGTGGAGCCGGCGGGCTGGACCAGGGCGCTGGAGGCGGTGAAGGTGGCCGCCTTGGCGCCCGACGTGACGGTGTTGGCGGCGGGTCGGGTGCCGCGGATCCACTGGGGGTTCTGGGCGCGGAGCTTGTCGAGGTACTCCCAGCCGTACTTCTCCACGAGTTGCTGGAACTGCCACAGCACGGCGTCGTCGTCGTTGGGGTAGGTCAGGACGAGCTTGTCCTTGAACTCCGGCCGGAGGTAGTCCAGTGCCTCGACCGGGGCTTCGCCCTTGTCATGAAGGTCCTTGCTGACGACGTTGGCGAAGGCGATGACGCTCATGCCGGTGATGTGGCCGTCGTCCTTGAACTGCGGGTGGATCGCGGGCCAGCCGAGCGGGCGGTACTTCAGGAGATGCCCCTCGCGCTTCCAGCGTTCGAGGTCGTTGGAGAGCTGGATGTGGGCGATGTCGGCCTTGAGGTCGCCGCGGGCCAGTTCGAGGTCGATGCGCGGGACCAGGTCCTTGCTCAGGTCCACTTTGATATCGATGTCGAGGCCGGGGAAGCGTTGTTCGAAGGCCTGCGCGATCCGGTCCTGTCCCCGCAGCGCGTCCCCGCCCGCGTAGACGGTGAGGGTGCCGTGTTCCTTCCTTGCCTTCTGGTAAAGCGCCGCCAGCTGGTCACTCTCGGACCGTGAGGCTCGCGCCGATGACGGTGTGGCCGCGCTGGCGGTGCCGCTCGCCGCGAGGGACACGCCCAATCCGGCAAGCAGCGTGTTGATCTGTCGTCTACTCAAGTGGCTGGTCATGCCAAAGCGCTCCTTGTAGTGGGGCCGCCAGGCTGGGGGGTGCGGCCTCTCGCTCACCCAGCTTTGTCACTCGCTTCACCACCGACCAGGTGAAGTGCGGACCGGTCATGGTCATTTGAGGACCGTACCGGCGAGGGCGTCAAGAACGTCGGCCGCGTCCAGCGGGACCGCGAGCGCACGGTGGCCGAGCGCGTCGGGAACCTCGGGATGTTCGGGGTTGACGCGGACCAGGCGGGTGCTCGCACGCATGCGGGTGAGGTATTCCATGGGCAGCCGTACGACGGTGGGCGTGTTGTAGCCGGTGCCCAGGTCGAGAACGAGGAGCCGGGAGTCGCGTTCGGCCTGTACCCAGTCGAGCAGTGCGCTCCCGGTGGGCAGGTAGTGGTCCTCGATGAAGGCGCCGTTGACGCGGACGTTGAGCTGAACCTCACCGCCGCAGTTCGGGCAGTGGGGGACCACCGTCCGCACGGTGACGGTTCCGGTCGTGGGGTCGGTGGCCGCGACCAGCTTCTCCGCCACCGGCTCGAAGTCCCACACCTCGCGGGTGCACGGCGTGGCGCACTGGTGGAAGGCGTAGTCGCCCTGCGGTGTGAACACCCGCTCCGGGGCGAAGCCGTTGCGGGCGAAGAGGCCGTCGACGTTCGAGGTCCACACGAAGTGGTCGGTGTCTGCGAGGAGTTCGCGCAACTGTTGGTAGAGCGGGTTCGGGCGGGGGTCGAAGCGGACTGTGCGGGCGTTGGCCGCCAGGTAGGCCCAGTGCAGTTCCGGTGGCAGGGGGCGGCCGATCATCTCGTAGCGGGTGCGGAAGCCGCGGGCCGCCAGGGCGGGGAAGTCCCGGGTGAAGGAGGCGGCGTCGTTGTAGTCGATGCCCGCTGCCGCGCTGAGGCCGGCGCCGGCCCCGATCAGGATCCGGTCAGCCTCGCGCCACCAGTCGGCGAGGCGGTCGATGGGGTGGTGGGACATGGGGTTCACCAGTCGAGGGGTTCGTTGATCGCGGAGGTGTACACGGCGTGGTCCTCGGTGCCATAGACGTCCAGAACGACGAGGTCGAGGGCGCCGGGGCGGGCGTCCAACCAGGAGGCGACGGCTTCCAGGGCCACGCGGGCGGCCGGCAGCCTGGGATAGCCGAAGACGCCGGTGGAGATCGAGCAGAAGGCCACCGTCCGCGCTCCCGCTTCGGCCGCCAGGTCCAGGCAGGAGTGGTAGGAGGCGGCGAGGGCCTGCGCGTCGTCCGGGCCGGGAGGGCCGTCGACGATGGGGCCCACCGTGTGCAGGACATGGCGTGCGGGCAGATGGTAGCCACGGGTGATCTTCGCGGTGCCGGTCGGTTCCGGGTGGCCCTGGAGTTCCATGATGCGGGCGCAGTCCTCGCGCAGGCGTGGGCCGGCCGCCGTGTGCAGGGCGTTGTCGACGCAGGCGTGTCCGGGGCGGAAGCAGCCCAGCAGAGCCGCGTTGGCGGCGTTGACGACGGCGTCGGCGGCGAGCGTGGTGAGGTCGCCCTGCCACAGGGCGGTCCGGTCGGCGGCGGGGTAGCGGGTCCTGGGATGGGTCTCGGTGAGCCTGGGCAGGTCCTTCGCCGCCACGCACGCGCGGTCGGCGGCCTCGGCGGACAGCATCGCGTCGACGCGGGCAAGGGCCTCCGGGACCCAGTTGCCCGGTGGCCGTACGGTGAGCAGGGTGCCCAGCAGCCGACGGGCCAGGAGCGGGTCCCCCGCGGCCCGCTCGATGTCGACGTCCCACAGGCCGAGACGGGCGACTGTGCCGTCCGCGACCAGGTCCGCCAGCAGGGAGTGCAGCAGCATCCCGCGGTCCGCCACCGGTGCGGCGGCCGGGCGGAAGGGCTCGTCCAGGTCGAGCGCCGCGCGATAGTCGGCCAGTTTCATCGGAATCATCACAGGTGAGGGTTCAGGCGAACTGGACGGAGCGCTTCGACAGGCCGCCCCAGAAGCCGTCGATCACGGTGCGCTGGGCTGCCAGGTCGTCGTGGGCCGCGCCGAGGGTGACGAACAGCGGGGCGAAGTGCTCGGTACGGGGGTGGGCCTGGGCGGCGGCCGGGGCCTTGCGTTCGAAGTCGAGCAGCGCGTCGATGTCCTGGGCGTCGAGGGCCCGTCGGCCCCAGTCGTCGAACTCGGCCATCACCGAGCTGACCCGGTTGTCGTAGCTGATCGCCCGGAGATTGTGGGTGAAGAAGCCGCTGCCGATGACGAGCACGCCCTCGTCGCGCAGTGGGGCCAGCCTGCGGCCGACGGCCATGAGCTGTTCCGGCTCCAGCGACGGCATGGAGATCTGCAGGACCGGGACATCGACGTCGGGGAACATCTCCACCAGCGGGACGTAGGCGCCGTGGTCGAGCCCGCGATCCGGGAAGTCCTGCACAGGCATGCCCGCGCCGCGCAGCAGTTTGCGTACCGACTCGGCGAGTTCCGGCGCGCCGGGTGCGGCGTAGGTCACCTCGTAGTAGCGCTGGTCGAAACCCCAGAAGTCGTACACGAGTGGGACGGTGGTGGTCGCGCCGAGGGCCAGCGGGGCCTCCTCCCAGTGGGCGGAGACCATCAGGACCGCCGTGGGGCGGGGCAGATCGGCGGACCAGGAAGCCAGCTGGCCCGTCCAGAGGGTGTCGTCAGCCAGGGTCGGGGCTCCGTGGCTGAGATAGAGGGCGGGCATCCGCTCGGCGGACACGGCGGGCATGGTGGTACTCCTTCGCGCGACGGACGCGTCGACTGACGTGCGGGAACCAGATCTGGTCCGTGTCGTCGATGGTCTGTGCGAAGCGGCAGGCCGGCGAGGTCCCCCGGGGACTCACGGTGGTCAGGAACGGACTTGCAGGGGCCGGCACACGCTCTGGGGCGCGGTGTGTTCGGGTTCATTACGAGCCGTGGTGAGTCCGGCGGAAGTCGCCGGGCCTTGTCCCGGTGTGCCGGGTGAAGAACTTGCCGAAGTTGGTGGGTTCGGAGAAACCGAGGCGGCGAGCGATCACCGCCACGGGCTCGTCGGTGTGCGCGAGCAGCCGCTGGGCCTCCAGGACGACCCGGGCGTCGATGACCTGTTTGACGGGCTGTCCGGTGACGGCCAGGCAGGCGCGGGTGAGGGTCTTGACGGTGTAGCCCAGGCGCCGGGCATAGTCCTCGGCGCGCCGGGTCATGGTGTGGGAGCGCTCCAGCTCGGCGCGGAAGCGCGCGTAGATCTCGCGGCCCGCGTGCGGGGCATCGTGCATACCGGGCCGTGGCAGCCGGTCGATGTGCAACAGCAAGGCGGCGACCAGCAGTTGCAGGATCTCCCGCGACACCGCGCCGTCGGTGCGGGTGAACTCGGCCCGCACCTGGCCCAGCAGGGCGGACACGGTGGCGTAGTCGTGGCCTGTGCCCAGCTGCCAGCAGACGGGGCCGTACCACTCGCGCACCAGATGGTCGGTGCTCGCGAGTTCGGGTGGAAAGGCGGCGGTGAACAGCAGGTGGGTGCCGTTCATCATGCCGGGACGCCCGAAGCGCTGGACCTGGCCGGGCCGGATCCACAGCAGTGTGCCGGGGCGGCAGGGATACGTCACGAAGTCGACGGCGTGCTCCCCGCTGCCCTCGGTGATCAGGGTGACGGTGTGGAAGTCGACGCGGTGGACGCGCTCCAGGCTGCCGTCGGCCATCCGGCCGTGCAGGGTGGCCAGGTCGGTGATCTCGAAGCCGGAGACGGGGGCCGTCGGCGGGTTGAAACCGAACCCGGGGATCGGGCCATGCTCCGTGCGAGCGGCGCCGTCCACGTCCGAGGCCGTCATGAAGAGCTCACTCAAGTTCGTACTCATGTCCGTCTTTGACCATCAAGAGTCTCCAGCGTATCTCGCCCGGCCAGAGCTGACCGGTGACAGTGGTCAAGGCGACGGCTGATCCGATGCCGTGCGAACACGACCAGTACGACCAGAGGGAAGCGCACCATGAACGGCACTGTCACGGTCATCGACAAGGGCGCGGTTCGCGTCCACAGCTACATGGCGCCGGACGACAGTCTGAATGTCACCACCCAGCTGATCGAGACCCCGGCCCGCGTCGTCGCCGTCGACGCGCAGTACGCCCTGGCGTACGCCGACGAGGTGGTGGCGTACGCGAAGGGGCTGGGCAAGCCGCTGGACCGGCTGATCATCACCCACGCCCACCCGGACCACTTCCACGGCGCCGCCCGCTTCGGCACACCCGTGCACGCCCTGCCCGCGGTCCGCGAGCAGATCGTCGCCCAGGGCGACGCCCAGGACCCGACCGGCGTCGTCATCCCGGTCGCCGACATCACCCCGACCGTCGACATCACCCCGGGCACGGAGGTCATCGACGGCGTGCCGTTCGTCTTCGAGGCCGTCTCCGGCGGTGAGGCGGCCGACGAACTCGTCATCAAACTGCCTGAGCAGGGCGTACTGGTCGCCCAGGACCTCGTCTACCACGCCACCCACCTGTTCCTGGGCAACAACGACATCGCCGGCTGGCAGCAGGCCGTCGACACCCTGGCCGCCGACCAGTCGTACGACACGATCCTGGCCGGACACGGCCTGCCCGCCGGGCCCCAGGTGTACCCCGAACTGCGCCGCTACCTGGCCGACGCACGCGCACTGCTCGACGACGACGGCGAGGCGTACAAGAAGGCGATCCTGGAACGCTACCCGGCCTACGGCGGCCCGTTCCTGATCGACATCGGCAACCAGTACCTGTTCGGCGCGCAGAACGCCTGAACCCCCGTACAACAAGGAAAGGAGCACAGTGATGAGCAGGATCGTCGTGTTCGGGGCCGCCGGAAAGGCGGGCTCCCGCGTCGTCACCGAGGCCGCGGCCCGCGGCCACGAGGTCACCGCGGTGGCCCGAGATCTCACCCGGATGGACTCGATCCCCAGCGGTGTGCGGGCGGTGTCCGGCGACGTCACCGACCCCGATACGGTCGCCGCCATGGCCAAGGACGCCGACGCGCTGGTACTGACCGTCGGCGGACCCGACGCACGGCTGTACACCGACGCCGTGGCCACCGCCGCCGCGGCCGTGCGCGCCCTGGGCCCCACCGGCCCGCGCATCCTGCACATGGGCGGTGGCGCCAGTCTGCTGAACCCCGAGGGCGTGCGCTTCTACGACGCCCCCGGCTTCCCCGAGGAGTTCAAGCCGTACGCCATCGGCCAGATCCAGGCCCTCGACGCCTACCTCGCCTTCCCCGAGGGCGACGGCATCAGCTGGACGTACCTCTCCCCTCCGCCCGTGCACTTCGCGCCTGGTCAGCGCACCGGCCACTACCGCACCGGCCTCGACCACCCGGTCACCGGTGAGGACGGACAGGCCCGCATCTCCTACGAGGACTACGCCCTCGCCCTCGTGGACGAGATCGAGAACCCCCGGCACCTGGGCCGGCGCTTCACCGTCGGCTACTGAACCGGCACCTGGCGCCCCCTCTCTGCAGACCCCGGGGCGAAATCCCACGTCATGGCCCTCGCGCGCGGGTTCACGGTGACGGGTTCGCACTCCGGAGCGGAGACGTGGACGGTGATGCCACCCGGGCCGGTCGGGCGGACGACTGCGAGGGCGCGGCCGTCAGGCGGTGTGGGTGGAAGCCGTCCTCGCCGGTGAAGCCGATCCGACCGAGGCCGGCCTCGCCGAGGTGGTCCCAGCCGGCCCAGGGGAAGTCGCCGATGAGGTGAGGGTGGCCGGCGCCCAGTCGCCGCAGCGAGTCGATGCGGGTGGGACGGGATTCGGAGCCGACGATGATCCGGTGGGGAAGCAGTCGCCGGTCCGGCTCGCACCGGGTTTCGAGGTGGTTGAGGCCGGCGGCCTGCCAGGGCTGAGGTCGTCTTCGTTCCGGACTGACGGTTCGGGGCGAACCTCGGCCAGGAATCAAGGCGACCGGCAGCGGGCGGGGCGGACATGCCAGGGCCCCGGCTCGGCCGGCAGTACCTGCGCGGTCCGCGCAGGTACTGCCGGGGATGGTGACCAGCTTCACCACCAGGTCGCCGCGTGCGGGCCCCGCCACCACGGGCGGCACATCCGCCGCGACGGACCCTCAGGTGCTGAGATCGGCGGCAGTCTCGGAGCCGGAGGCCGGGCAATCTCTGTCATCGGCCGTGGGGCGGCTCGCTTCGCCGGGTCCGTCGGCCGTGGGGCGGCTCGCTTCGCCGGGTCCGTCGGCCATGCGGCGGCTCGCTTCGCCGAGGCCGTCGGCGAGCGCGCGCACCTGGTCGGGCGTGAGCGCGTCGAAGAGCAGCTCCCGAACCAGCCCCACATGGTCGGGCGCCGCCCGACCAGCAGAGCCATCCCCTCCTCGGTGAGGACGGCGTAGACCGTCCAGCACACCCACCACACCATCACCCTCACACCGATGGCGAGCCTCGTCGGCTGATGCCCGGAAGGCCGCCATCAAGCACCACATGTGCGGCAAGCCACCCGCCGGTGAGCTGCGTGTGCGTATCGATGCGGAAGTCCCACTCGCCGACGCCCCGGACGTCATTGGCAAGTCCAGCATCGGCCACGCCACCGGAAAGGTCGTCATCGTCCTTCGACAACACCGTCACGACCCTTCGGCGCGCAGACGGAGCGAGTCGCCGAGGGCGATACCCACCCGACGTCGCGGAGCGACCCGACGCGGCCCATGGCCTGCGGCGGCACTACCACTTCCGGTGCCCGGCCACGCCGCCCGTGCAGGAAGACATCAGCCATATCCGGCCCCCGGCCGGCCTCACACATCACGGAGAAGACATGAACCGAACGGCACGGACCGTGCGTTTCGACCAGTACGGCGATCGTGACGTCCTGTACGTCACCGACGTCCCGATGCCCGAGCCGGGCCCAGCGGAAGTCGTCGTCGAAGTCCGCGCCGCCGGCGTCAACCCCTTCGACACGATGATCCGCTCCGGGGTGGTCCGGGATCTGTTCCCGGTGGTCTTCCCGTCCCGCCAGGGCAGCGACCTCGCCGGAGTCGTCGTAGCCGTCGGCGCGGAGGCCGACGGACTTGCCGTCGGTGACGAGGTGCTGGGCTGGACGCCCGTGTCGTCCGCGCAGGCGACGCACGTGGCCGTCCCGGCGGCCCACCTGGTGGCCAAGCCTCCGCAGCTGAGCTGGGAGGTAGCGGGCTCGCTGCACATGGTCGGCGCCACGGCCTACGCCGCCGCACGCGCCGTCGCTCCCCAGCCCGGGGAGACGGTCGCGGTGTCCGCCGCCGCGGGCGGGGTCGGCACGTTCCTCGTGCAGATGCTCGCCCATCAGGATGTGCGTGTGCTCGGCATCGCTTCCCCGGCCAGCGCCGAGTGGCTGGACAAACACGGCGTCACCCCGGTGCCGTACGGGGCCGGCCTGCGCGAGCGGCTGGAGCAGGCGGCGGGACCGCACGGAATCGACGCGTTCATCGACCTCTACGGACCGGAGTACCTCGACCTCGCCCTCGCCCTCGGCATACGACCGGACCGCATCCAGACCACCGTCGCCATGCAACGCGCGGCGGAGATCGGCGCCAGGACCGACGGCCGCCACAACGCGACCGCACGCGAGATCCTGGTCGAACTGGTCGACCTGGTCGCCTCGGGTGCCGTCGAGATCCCGATCGCCGCCACGTACCCGCTCGACCGCGTCGCCGACGCCTTCGCGGAGCTGGAGCAGCGGCACACCCGCGGCAAGATCGTCCTGGTCCCCTGACCGAGGCCGCGGGCGAACCCGCGGGTGCGGTCGCCCCCGTCACGTCCACGCTTCCTTTCCTCTTGCGTCTCCCTTCCTCATGCCTATACGGAGAAACGCATATGACCGACCGTGCCGACCAGACCATCGATGCCCTGCGCAGCGGACACGACTATCTGACGACCGTGGTGCACGGCCTCGCCTCCGCCGATCTCGCCCGGCCCTCCGGAGCGTCGGGGTGGGACGTGTCTCAGGTGCTCAGCCATCTGGGCAGTGGCGCCGAGATAAGCCTGGAAGTCCTGGAGGGCGCGTTGACCGCCACCGGCTCGCCCGACGGGGACTTCAACAAGTCCGTGTGGGCGCGCTGGGACGACATGTCACCCGTCGAGCGGGCCGAAGGCTTCGTGGCGGCCAACGAAGCGCTGGTCAGCCGATACGAGGGCCTCGACGCGCAGACGCGCAAGGACCTGAGGGTCGACCTCGGTTTCCTGCCCGCGGCGGTCGATGTCGCCACGGTGTCCGGCGTGCGGCTCACGGAGTTCGCCCACCACACCTGGGACGTGGAGGTCGCCTTCGATCACGAGGCGCCCCTGCTCTGCGCTGTGACCGGACTCCTCCTCGACCAGGCCGGCGCATTCCTGAACTTCCTCGGCAAGGCCGACGCCCTGGACACCCGCCCGGTCCGCATAGCCGTCCACACCACCGCACCCGAGCGCACCTTCGGACTGGAGGTGGGCGACGCGATCGCGCTCACCGAAGAGCCGGACCAGCCCGACGCGGTCCTGAACGCACCGGCCGAGTGGTGGCTGCGGCTCACCACCGGGCGTCACGCGCCCGCGCACACGCCGAGCGAGGTGTCTCTGGCGAGCACCTCCCTCACCCTCGACGACCTGCGACGGGTCTTCCCCGGCTTCTAGCCGGCCACCGACCGGCACGGCCGGACGCGGGCGGCCGGCCCTCCGAAGCTCCTTGATCGCTGAGGAAAACGCGCGTTCCCGTCGCCCGCTCGTTTCATCGTCTCCCGCCATCAGACCCAGGTGCGGGACGGAACGGACCCGGCTTCTCTGGGGGAGTGAGGCTGTCGTAGTGGTGTGCACCTCGGGTTTGTGCAGCTCAGCCACTCGTGGTCGAACTCTAGCTGGTGCAACAGCTGTGGTGCTATCGCTGGTTGGAGTGTCTCTGAGAGGGCGGTACGTGAATTGATGTCTGTATTGCCCTGTCGGCTGGAGTAGGCAGGCTGCTCGGAGGGCCGCCGGGCGGCTAGGCCGCGGCTGGGCGAACAATCTCTGCTGAGTCCTGGGTGACCTGGGTGATGGCTGCCTCGATGTCGAAGGCTGTGGAGCGTAGTTCGACGCCGGGGTCCAGGAGCGCCCAGTGGGCGCCGGCCCGTCCGTAGGGCATGCCGATGCTGCCGGGGTTGATCACAAGTCGGCCGTGGGCGAGGCGGACGAACGGC